>QZJY01000011.1 GCA_003597995.1 Dehalococcoidia bacterium | reverse complement strand
CCCGACCATTGTGGTCGAGGGATGTAGTTCGCCGCGAAGCGGACCGAACGAAGTTCGTATCTGTTAATACCCCGACCGTAAGGTCGTGGGAAGTTTATTGAGAAAGACTTTTGCTATGAACACCTGCTCGTCCTCTACTGCGACCTTAATATTCTGGGCATTATAGTCGGCGGCGCTAATCTGTATCTGGTATTCTCCCATTTTGATGTCCTTGAACGTTACTTTGTTGCTTACCTTGGTGGTGATGCCAGTGAGCTTTGGCTGACCCTCAGGCTGGCTTAAGGACACTACCTTGGCTCCGTTGAGCGGTATGCCTGAGTAATCCGTAACAACCACTTGTATGCTGGTTTTACCGCCCCCGCAGCCGCTAATCATAAATCCAACAGTGGCGGCCATAACTAACATTATTATCAAGGCGTCATGGAAGATGATGATGCCGTCACCAATAAATTTTTGCTTTCCCTCCTTTACGATCCCCATTTCAGCAGCCACCCCTTTTTTAAACCTGACAGGAGTTTTATGATTGAGTTTAAGACTATAGAACTTTTTACTCACAGAATATTATTGGGATTTCACTCGGACAATTTGTTTTAGTGAAATAAAGCTAGGATAACATTAAGCACTTTCGCAGTTACCAGAAGGTAGTAACCGATCCCGATATAGAAACCAACAAGATAGAACATTGCCGACGATCTGCCGGTGGCGGCGGCAACATGCTGTCTGAAGGGGCATCCGTCAGCCAAGGTGGAAAAATACCCCATGCCCATAGCTGCGATGGCAATGGTGACCGCAGATGGGATATCAGTGATATCCATTCCAAGCGGGAAATGGTTAACGCTGCCGCCAATAAGTTTAAAAAAAACTAAGCTGGAAAAACCGGTGATGATGATAGCAGCATACCCCTTTAACAACCGGGCATCCCTTATAAGAAAAAAGTCGCGGAATCCGCCGACGGCACAGAAGCGCGAGCGTTGCCCGAGGTATCCCAATACCAAACCGATGACCAGAGTGCTGATAAATGCAATCATATTATTACTCTATTTAGCTCGGCGTAAATGCCAAACGCCCAGAAAAACACCGGTGACGATCCCGCCCAGGGCAACGACCCCAAGCAGGCTACCGTAGGCCACCAGGAGTCCTGTCCGTATGGGGCAGGCTCCGACGACAAGACCTAAGTTGGCGACCAAGAATCCGAGAAGAATAGCCCCATATTTGTTTTTAGCCGTGCTTGGTTGTCGGATAAGCTCCTTATTTTTAGCGCTGGCTATCAGGGCACCCACCACAAGGCCGACCGCTAGTAGTGAGGGATAGATAACAAAAGCGGAGGTAATCGACAGGTTGGTATGCCAGATATTGTTGAGCAGCCACTTTACCAGTACTGAGGGATGGCCGACCATACAAACGCCATAGGCCTCGGGGGGTTGAATATGCAAGAAAGCCTGGCCGAGGGCTGCAGATAGGCCGATGGCCACGCCGGTAATAACGATCACGTTAGGGCGCAATTTCAGTTTCACTTAGCCTGTCCTTCGAGCCAGTCAAAGAATGCCAATGTCCCACGACCATCGCAATTTGTACAGGGCGTATCTATTTCAGCCTTCAAAGTTTTTGAATCGACGGCCGCCCGATGTGGCTCCTCAAGCATTGCGCCGAATTCTCGGAGAGAACAGGACCGTGTATAGGTTTTAGTGGCGCCGGCAGGAACCGCTACCCCCAGGGTTAAGGAATGGACCACATTATCGCCGTCTTGGGGAGGGCTATCACCGGGGTCATAGAAATTGAGGGTAAGGTTACCGCTTATGGTACTGCTTCCCGGATTAGTCACTGTGACAGTAACTATATAAGTATATTCGGCATATGGATCATCGCAACACCCAGCTGGAACGTGGCGATCGGTTTGCATCATGTCGGTAATCTGTGCCTGTAGCCCTTGCGCTGTTTTCAACATGCCGGCGCCGTGACAGCCCGGACATGTAACCTGAAAGGTGCTGGTAACAGCTAAACTAACTGCAAGAACGGTAACCACAAGGAATGGGACTGGAGGTGAGGCGGCTTTAAGTGAGGTTTTTGTAAAGACTCTAGATAACCACTTCTTCAACATCTCATTCCTCATTTACCACCCTGTTCAGAGATTGGTATATGCGCATATAGTGTTATACGGTTATTATAATACCATTATTTCGGTTGTCAAGGCACGGGGGATGAGAGTTGTTTGCCGGAGAGAAGTGTCTTTATTCGAAGCTTTGTGAAAGAGCTTGTAGTAAAAGACAATAACACTAAAGTGGCTTATACTGCCCTTTTTTCTGCCGCGATAAAAAGAAGAATAATCAGTTCTGCTTGTAGTACATAGTGGTGGGCGATTGAAGATTCGAACTTCAGACCCCAGTCTTATCAGGACTGTGCTCTAACCAGCTGAGCTAATCGCCCTTATTTGCCGTCGGCGGATCTGGCTATCTTGGCAAGGTCTTCTTCTATATCTATGAAGAGGTAAATCAGCTTCGATACCGCCAGCATCATGATAACAGAAACGGCGGATATTATAAAGCCGCCAAGCACGAAGCCTATCTTGGCTACGGCCGTGGCGGCCCCTATTCCGACAAGCACTGAAACCACTGCGCCGATGGCTCCCATGACCCATGCCAGAATGGTCAGGAGCGTGGCAGCTATGCGCAGTGTCTGGTGTTTCATCTTACGAACTATATGAATTCACCTTAACCCCTGGATAGCGGAAGGAAGATTGTATGCAGTTATCGGTCCGCCCTAAGGCGGATTCGACCTGGGATGATGAGGCCGAAGCCCCATTACTCCCTAGAAAGGAGGTGATCCAGCCGCAGCTTCCGCTACGGCTACCTTGTTACGACTTCGTCCCAATCACCAGTCCTACCCTCGGCGACTGCCCCTCTTGCGAGTTAGCCCATCGACTTCAGGTATTACCGGCTTTCATGACGTGACGGGCGGTGTGTACAAGGCCCGAGAACGTATTCAACGCAACATGCTGATTTGCGTTTACTAGCAACTCCGACTTCATGCAGGCGGGTTTCAGCCTGCAATCTGTACTGAGGATGGCTTTAAGGGATTGGCTTCAACTCGCGTTGTTGCTACCCATTGTACCACCCATTGTAGCGTGTGTGTAGCCCAGGGTATAAAGGCCATGCTGACTTGACGTCATCCCCACCTTCCTCCCCGTTTTGCGGGGCGGTCTAGTTAGAGAAAACAACTAACCACGAGGGTTGCGCTCGTTGCAGGACTTAACCATACACCTCACGGCACGAGCTGACGACAGCCATGCAGCACCTGTGACGGCTACTGACTTAACAGTTTGTTCATCTTTCGATTCGCTACTTCCGACATGTCAAACCCTGGTGAGGTTTTTCGTGTTGCATCGAATTAAACCACACGCTCCGCTGCTTGTGCGGGCCCCCGTCAATTCCTTTGAGTTTTAACCTTGCGGCCGTAGTCCCCAGGCGGGACACTTAAAGCGTTAGCTTCGGCACAGAGAGGGTCGAAACTCCCTATACCTAGTGTCCATAGTTTACGGTGTGGACTACCAGGGTATCTAATCCTGTTCGCTCCCCACACTTTCGAGCCTCAGTGTCAGAAACATCCCAGAAGGCCGCCTTCGCCACTGGTGTTCCTCCGGATATCTACGCATTTCACCACTACACCCGGAATTCCACCTTCCCTTGATGTCCTCTAGCCCAACAGTATCGAATGACCCCTCCCAGTTAAGCCAGGAGATTTCACATCCGACTTGAAAGGCCACCTACGCTCACTTTACGCCCAGTAAATCCGGATAACGCTTGCTTCCTACGTATTACCGCGGCTGCTGGCACGTAGTTAGCCGAAGCTTATTCGCCAGGTACCGTCATTATTCGTCCCTGACAAAAGAGGTTTACAACCCGAAGGCCTTCATCCCTCACGCGGCGTTGCTGCGTCAGGCTTTCGCCCATTGCGCAAAATTCCTTGCTGCTGCCTCCCGTAGGAGTCTGGGCCGTGTCTCAGTCCCAGTGTGGCTGACCATCCTCTCAGACCAGCTACCGATCACAGCCTTGGTAAGCCGTTACCCCACCAACTAGCTAATCGGACGCAAGCCCCTCTCCGAGCGCCTTGCGGCTTTGGTGAACCCTCCATCGAGGGCAAACCATATGCGGTATTAGCCTCAGTTTCCCGAAGTTATTCCCCACTCAGAGGCAGGTTACTTACGTGTTACTCACCCGTTTGCCACTGTGCCTTGCGGCACCGTTCGACTTGCATGCATAATGCACGCCGCCAGCGTTTATCCTGAGCCAGGATCAAACTCTCTAAGCCAATTAAAACGCTTAGAGCGTTTAGATTCTTGCTCTTTAGTTCTAAGTTCTTCCTTCCGCTATCCAGTTGTTAAGGTGCGCGACAAAGCAAGGTAAATACTATCATAACGGGTAAACCTTGTCAAATACATATGATGGGGACATAGCCAGGCGTATCACAGGCATAGATAAAACGAATTTGGTTTACCAGTAGAGAAGATTTTCAGGATTATTTTTAAAACGACTGCCCCCTAGTTATAATAAGCTTGAACCAGCTAGCGCTCAACCCCCAAATGAGGAATCTCAATAGTGCTTTCATAAGTTGTACTATAACCGCAAGAGTCCACGACACAAATTGACAGTCAAAACCCCTCCGCCGTAAACTCTTAGATAGTCTATTGGATTGGAGGACTTGTTTTGCCTCATATTGAAGACATCGCGAGAGAGCTGGCGTCCAAGCTGAAGGAACACAAGGCCGATTACATCGAAGCCCACCTGGAAGACAGCGTATCCAGCTACATCACTTATAGAGGAAAAGTGCTAGAGTCCATCGGCAAGGGCGCCTCAGTGGGCGGCAACATTCGCGCGCTGGTGCGGGGAGGCTGGGGCTTCGCGAGCTTCAACAGCCTCGACAATATCGACGAGCGTATAAAACTGGCGATAAAAGAAGCCGGAATTGCTGGAAAGGGAGAAAGCCGCCTGGCGGACATTCCGGTGGTAGTGGATAAAGGCATCCCCCACTCCCGTCTGAATCCCATTGAAATCCCCCTGGCTCACAAAAAGGAACTACTGGACGGATATAACGCGATCATCTGGAAAACCCCCAAACTGCAAACCTCCAACATCGGCTATGGCGACGGCTATAAAAGGAGTATTTTTCTCAACTCCGAAGGCAGTTTTATTCAGCAGGAACGCGCCGACGTGACGTTGCGCCTGAGCGCCATTGCCTCCGATGGCAGCCAGGTGCAACAGGCCAACATGAGCATGGGCAGCCCCGGCGATTTCACGGCCATCCAAAACTTAGACGATGACGTGAAGGAAATGGCGCAACGCGCGCTGGGACTGCTGGCTGCCCCCCAGGCTAAAGGCGGCGAGTATACGGTTGTGCTCGACCCGATACTGGCGGGCGTTTTCGTGCACGAGGCCTTCGGCCATCTCTCCGAAGCTGATTTCGTTTACGAGAACGAGCGCATGCGCGAGCTGATGGTCTTAGGCAAGAGGTTCGGTCGCCCGGAGCTGAATATCGTTGACGGCGCGGCTGTGCCAGGTCTGCGCGGCAGCTTCAAATACGACGACGAAGGGACACCCGCCGCCAAAACTCATTTAATAAAAGAAGGTGTACTGGTGGGCCGTCTCCACTCCCGCGAGACCGCCGCCAAAATGGGTGAAAAGCCTACCGGCAACGCCCGCGCCATTAACTACCGCTACCCTCCCATCGTGCGCATGACCAACACATATATAGAACAGGGGAATACCACCTTTGACGAAATGATCGCCGACATTAAAGAAGGTGTTTACGCCCGCAACTGGTACGGCGGCACCACCAGCATGGAGATGTTCACCTTCTCCGCCGGCGAGGCCTTCATGATAAGGAACGGAAGGCTGGCTGAGATGGTGCGCCCGGTCGTCCTCACCGGCAACGTTTTCGAGACGCTACAGAACATAGACGCCGTCGGCAACGACCTCGACATGAACCAGGGCGGCGGCTGCGGCAAGGGGGGACAATCCCCCCTCCCAGTCTCCAACGGCAGCCCGCACATACGCATCCAGAAGTGTCTGGTAGGGGGCAAATAAACATGCAGGACCTCATTCAAAAAATACTGGACAAAGCTAAAAAGACTGCTCAATCAGCCGAGGTCTTCATGTTCATCTCAGAGGAGACTCCTGTGGTTTTCGAGGCCAACCGCCTCAAGAGCCTGCAGAGCAAGGAGAGCACCAGCATCTCCCTGCGCATTTTCAAGGACGGTCGTGTCGGTTTCGCGAGCTCCAACAAACCCGAGGACGTTGACGGCCTGATGCAGGCCGCCATCGAGACAGCCCAGTTCGGCGCTCCAGCCAATTTCAATCTGCCCGGACTTGTCGAGTTTCCTATAGTCGAGGTTTACGACCCAGCGGTGGAGAGAGTCAGCCTGGAGAAAATGGTAGACCTGGGTGAGGAGATGGTCTCCGCCCTCACCACTCACACGCCGGAAATCCTGTGCGAAGCCGCCGTCACCCGCAACAAAATTTCAATAAGCATCGCCAACTCTTCGGGGCTTGAGGCCGCCTACACCAAGAGCGCCTTTGCCATCGGTATCGAAGGCACCGTCATACATGGCTCGGATATGCTTTTTGTAGGCGAGAGCGAGAGTTCTTGTCACCCGGTGCTGGATACGACCAATATTTTGAATACGGTCAGACGCCAGTTAGCCTGGGCCAGGACTCAGTCCAGTGTCTCGACAGGCAAGCTGCCGGTCATCTTCACGCCAGACGGTGTGGCCAGCGCACTTATCGCTCCCCTAATGGCCGCCTTCAACGGCAAGATCGCGCTCGAGGGGGCTTCTCCCCTTGGCAACAAAATCGATCAGAAGATTTTCGACCGGAAGCTAAATCTCTACGACGATGCCACCATTGCCTTCCAGCCGGGCAGCCGACCCTTTGACGACGAAGGCATCCCCAGCCGAAAACTCCCGCTTATCGAGGCCGGCACACCCCGAAACTTCTTATATGACCTCAAAACGGCTGCTCTGGCGCATACCGAGAGCACGGGACACGGCGGGCGCGGCGGAGGGCTGCCGTCGCCCGCGCCGGGCGCATTTGTATTCAATAACGGAGATGTTTCACCGGATTCTATGATAGCAGACATCAAAGAAGGATTGTTTATCGAACATGTGATGGGGGCTACCCAGGGCAACATCCTGGGCGGCGATTTCAGCGGCAACGTGCTGCTGGGATACAAGATTGAAAATGGCAGGATAGCCGGACGTGTCAAGGACACTATGGTCTTCGGCAATGTATACGAACTGCTCAAAGATATTGCGGCTATCGGCAACGACGGCAGATGGCTCGGCGGAAGGTTCTTCACTCCTTCGATATATTGCCCGTCGCTTTCCGTCTCCAGCAAATGATTCGGATAGAAATACAGATTAATTTGAGGCTGTTTGGAATCTGACTGATCGGATTCCAGGTAATTGGCAAACGACATTAAGCCCCTAATTATTGTATAATCCAGTGTGAGGTGAACCAAAATAAAAGACGCCATTAAAATACGCGCCCGCCCCACCCTGAGCGAGCCCAACATGCTGGCAGCATGGCCCGGCATCTCCAACGTTGCCATGATCGTGGCCAGCTATATCGCGCGTAAGTTGGAATTCAAAGAGCTGGCGGAAGTGCGCGCGCCTTTCTTCTTCGACCCCATCGGTGTTATGGTGCGCAATAATGTGGTGGAGGAACCCCAGTTCCCTCAGAGCCATTTTTATTACTGGAAAAACCCCAAGGGCGACGATCTCATTCTTTTCATGGGCGATGCCCAGCCTAATACCAAGAGCTACGACCTGGCGAATACCATCGTGGATGCCGCCGTGCGCTTCAAAGTAAAACGCATTTACACCTGCGCTGCCGCCATCACGCGCATTCACCACACGGAAGACCCCAAGGTCTGGGGGGTTGGTACCAGTGCTGCGGTGGTGAAAGAGCTTGCCAGGCAAAATCTGGTCCAGGGCGGCAACCTGCAGATAGCCGGTATGAACGGCATACTGCTGGGGGTGGCCAAGGAGCGCAAGCTCGAGGGCGCCTGCCTGCTCGGCGAGGTACCGAACTATACCACCCGGCTGCACAACCCGGTGGCAGCGCTGGCCATTGTACACGCACTGGCAAACCTGCTCGGCATTAAGATAGATTACTCTGAGCTCAAACAGGCGGCCACCGAGGCCCGCGAACGCATGAAGCAAATCGCCGCCGAAGCCATGGAAGAATATATCGACTACTTTACCGAGCCCATCTGGGAACGCGAAGAAGATGAATCAGAAGACGGATGAACCGAAGGTAGCCCCTCAGCAGACGCCTCTGGCGGAGATACTGGCGCATATCGCCGACACCTCCCAGCCGCTCTCCAACGCCGAGCTGGGCGAGCTGTCGGACCTGAGCGTGGATGAACTAAAAGATCTCGAAGCGACCTGGTCGCGGATAGACACTGAAAGGAAGCGTCAGATTCTCGCGCGACTGGAAGAACTCAGCGAAGACAACGTCGAGCTCAACTTCGACCGCATATACAGAAGCGCCATTTACGATGCCGACGACGACGTGCGCCGCAAGGCCGTCGAAGGCTTATGGGAAAACTGCGAGCCTTCGCTGGTTCGCCCTCTGATACGGCTGGTGCAGCAGGACCCGGCTGCCGAGGTCAGGAGCGCCGCCGCCACCGCGCTGGGGAGGTTCGCCCTGCTGGCGGAGCACCAGAAGATTTCCGGCGAAAACCGTTTACGCATATCGCAGACCCTCCTCTCCGTCATCCACAACAACGATGAGCCTATCGAGGTACGCCGCAGAGCATTGGAAGCCATCGCGCCCCTCAGCCTGCCCGAAGTCACACGGACCATCTGGGAGGCGTACCGCCGCGAGGAACCAGGTCTCAGGATAAGCTCCGTCTACGCCATGGGACGCAACTGCGACCTTTTGTGGATGCCGACAGTGCTCAAGGAGATGGACCATGACGACCCCGAAATGCGCTACGAGGCCGCCACCGCCGCCGGAGAGCTGGGCGAAGCCGAGGCCGTACCGCGACTTATAGAGTTGACGGTTGACGCCGATATGGAGGTCAAACTGGCTGCCATCCTCGCACTGAGCAAGATAGGCGGACAGGAAGCCAAGCAGAGGCTGCGGACTCTCATGACCAACAAGAGCAAGGCCGTCCGAGAGGCTGCGGAACATGGAATCTCCGAGATGGAAGCTTACGAAGAGCCTGCTAACCAGCGCCCGGATGAATCCGATGAGCCGGACGCCGATTAGAGGAGAAAGGGTCAGCCTGCACTCCATGTCCCTGGCGGACGCCCCGCGCGATTACCTCTGGCGCAAAGACGCGGAGCTGGCAGCGCTCAACGGGCAACATCCCCTGAAGATTTCATTCATCCGTTACCTCACTCATTTTGAATCCGCTTCCGCGGGCGACCATCCCGCCAAAGAGTTCCTCTCCATCAAAACCATCGACGAAGGGCGGCACATCGGCAACTGCGCCATTTATAACATCGACTGGGAACACGCCGAGGCGCACGTCGGTATCGTCATCGGGGACCGGCGCTACTGGGGTAAAGGATACGGCAGCGACGCTTTCCGGGCTCTTATGGATTACGCCTTTAATCACCTGGGCATGCAACGGCTCCACCTGAAGACGCTGGAATGCAATGAGCGCGCCCGGAAATGTTTCTCCCGATGCGGCTTCCAGCCCTGCGGCAGCCTGCTGGAGAACGGCGATGCCTACATCTTGATGCAGCTTTCGGTTGAGGATTATGCCAAAACGGGATTGTCGCCGCAGATTATAGCCGAGAGAACCCCCTGATCATGCCAAAGCTCTTTGACCGCCTCACTCCTAAAAATAGAAAAGACTTGCGCGTGCTGGGCAATTTCATCAATGTCTACTGCCGTGAAAATCATAAAGAGATCGCCAAACAAGCCTTTTATATCGCTGACGAGGACCTTCAAATCAGGTTGCGCGGCTTGAATCTATGCTCGGATTGCTCCCGTTTGCTGGAGCACGGCATCGCCAAGCTGAGCCTGTGCCCATACGACCCCAGGCCATCATGCCGCAAATGTAAGACCCACTGCTATGCGCCGGGTTATAGGGAGAAGGTGCGCCAGGTGATGCGCTTCTCTGGTACGTATTTGATAAAACACGGCCGGCTGGACCTGCTGCTGCATTATTTGACCTAACGTGTAGGGGCACGATGCATCGTGCCCCCTCTTTTTGTTCGTAATATCTCGATTTTCGGATTATTATATCAACTTGTGAGAGAAACGGTCGCCGTCCCCGCCGCAGTTTTCTCGCCCCTCTGGTTCTCCACCCACACATCCAGGGTAACCAGGTTCTCACCGTCCGATGATTTCCCCTTGACCACACCGTGGCAGGTCAGCATATCTCCAGGTAAATTCAGTCCCTTATAGCTCACGTTAAGCTTTTTGAGGCTGCCCGTTTTCCCATACCAGTCCGACAACATCTGGCAGATGAAGGCCGTCGAGAGTTGCCCGTGCACCACAACTCCAGGCAGGCCACGGCTCTGGGCGAAATCTTTATCGTAGTGAATGGGATTGTAGTCACCCGAAGCCCCGGCCCACATCACCAGTTGCTGCTTGGTGGGTTGCTTCACCAGGGAAGGAATTTCTGCGCCGACGGCGATTTTATCGAAACCAGTTAGAGGGCTCATGCCTTGCCTCTCAGTATAGCCAGTTGCTTGCAGCGCGCCACCAGCACGCCCTTCTGATTGTACTGCTCGAGCTCCAGGTTGATAAAGGTCATGGGCGGACGCTCGCGGAAAGCCGAGACCTTCGCTTTGACGGTGATGGTGTCCCCGACTTTTACCGGCTCGAAGCACTCCAGTTCAGTGCTGCCGTGGAGCACGGCTTCCGGCAGGCCGAGCAGCATTGAGATGACGCGCTCGAAACCGATGGTGAGCAACAAGGCAGACGGGGCTTCCGGCTTTTTCCCCTGCCAGCGCGGATTTTCGTCGCCGACGGCTTCAACAAAGCGTTGCACCATGCCGCGCTCTATGGGATAGGTGAGCGTCAGCCAAGACTGGCCGACATTCTTTTTTAAATCTTCAATAGTCAGTTGCTGAATCATTGCCAATCCAAATAGTCGTAATCGAGTAATCAGTCTATATTGAGGCAGCGCTTCGTGTCAAGAAATCACCTGTCGTTGCGAGGATGAGGAAGATGAGCCTTGCCTCACCCTCCAACCGTTCGAGAGGCTCGGAGCAACCGAGGAGTCTAGAGGCGGCCCACTTACTAATGGTCTCATAATAGTCTGAGATGGCGGTAAGCGCTTACGCTGCGAAATGAGACCATTTTATTATGAGACTATTAGTAATTAAAGAACGTTTAAGACCACTTTCAAACTTCAATAATTCCGGCGCTGAAGATTGCACATTTTTGCGTACCCACCAAGCAGAGGCAGGTGCACAATTGAGTCGCTTTGCGTTTCAGACTGGAGATCACAACCCTGGGGAATTGTTTACGCCGCCGGCAGTGACAAAAAGGCTTGCCGGAACGCTTGCACTGTCTGCCGGATGTTCCTGTCTGAGTGGGCTAAAGAGACAAAGGCGGCTTCAAACTGCGATGGTGGCCAATAAACTCCTCGGGCAAGCAGTGCATGGAACAAACGGGCAAACTGGGTTGTATCTGCGCCTTGCACCGACTGGTAGTCCTGAGGGGCGTTACTCATACAGAAGACCGTGAGAAGTGACCCAACTCGTGCTATAGAGACCTTTGCACCCTCGTCTGCCGCAGCCTCAGCGATGCCCTTCTCCAAAGATGTGGAATTATCTTCCAGGCGGTGGTAGAGCGCCGGGTCGTGCAGGGCCTCAATGGTAGCGATACCGGCCGCCATGGCTAAAGGGTTTCCGGACAGGGTGCCTGCCTGGTACACCGGCCCCAGGGGAGCCACCAGTTGCATAATTTCCCGGCGGCCGCCGTAGGCTCCCACCGGAAGACCGCCACCAATAACCTTGCCCAGCGTGGTCATGTCCGGCGTGATGCCGTACAGGGCTTGTGCCCCGCCATAGGCGACTCGAAAGCCAGTGATGACTTCATCAAAAATGAGCAGCGCACCGTACTGACGGGTCAGTTCGCGCAGCCCCGCCAAGAAGCCCGGCTGGGGCGGGACCACTCCCATATTGGCAGCCACCGGTTCTACGATGACGGCGGCGATTTCCGCCGGATAGCGCTCGAAGAGTTGTTTCACTGCTCCCTGGTCGTTATAAGACGCGACCATGGTATCCTGCGCGCAACTTGCGGTCACGCCAGCCGAGTCTGGAGTACCTAACGTCGCCAGCCCGGACCCAGCTTTCACCAGCATCCCGTCACTGTGTCCGTGATAGCCGCCAGCGAATTTGATAATCCTGTCGCGTCCGGTAAAAGCGCGCGCCAGGCGCAATGCGCTCATTACGGCTTCCGTGCCAGAGCTTACGAAGCGTAGCATCTCCATGGAGGGTATCGCTGTGGATATCATCCGCGCCAGCGTTG
This sequence comes from Dehalococcoidia bacterium, assembly GCA_003597995.1. NCBI lineage: Bacteria > Bacillati > Chloroflexota > Dehalococcoidia > Dehalococcoidia bacterium. The sequence goes on along the minus strand of QZJY01000011.1, from coordinate 9,586 downwards.
TCTCTGCCTCAGTAGGAGCGCCGAAGCTGGTACCCCGTCCGGCCGCCTTCTTGATAGCCCTTACCACTACGGGCGGGGCGTGCCCCAGAATGAGGGGCCCCCACGAGCCGGCAAAATCAATGTACTCGCGGCCGTCTGCATCGAAAATCTTTGAACCTTTACCTCTGGTAATAAAGAGAGGATTGCCACCCACAGCCCGGAAGGCGCGTACAGGGCTGTCCACTCCACCCGGCAGATAACGCTGCGCCTCGGCAAACAGTTTGTCCGAGTTGTTGCCCATTTCCATCATTCCCCCTGAATGTTTTTTAGCCAACCGGCCGCTTCCCGGGCGTGATAGGTGATAATGATATCGGCGCCGGCCCTCTTGATGGATGTGAGAATCTCCAGCACGGTGCGCTGCTCATCCAGCCAGCCCTGTTTAGCGCCCGCCTTGACCATGGCGTATTCGCCGCTAACGTTGTAGGCGGCCAGCGGGCAGTCGAAGCTGTCGCGCACCCTTCGTACGACATCTAGATAGGCCAGGGCTGGCTTGACCATGACCATGTCTGCCCCCTCGCTGATGTCCTGTGCTATCTCTTTTAGCGCCTCGCGCGCGTTGGCCGGGTCCATCTGGTATGAATGGCGGTCGCCGAACTGAGGGCTGGACTGCGCTGCCTCGCGGAAAGGGCCATAGAAGGCCGAGGCATACTTGGCGGCGTAGGACATGATGGCAGTCTGTGTGAATCCGCCGCTGTCGAGCGCCTGACGTATAGTGCCGACCCGACCGTCCATCATGTCCGATGGGGCTACAATGTCGGCGCCGGCCTCGGCGTGGGACATGGCCATCCTGGCTAACAAAGGCAAGGTCCGGTCATTGTCCACCTGGCCGCCCCGGATTATACCGCAATGGCCGTGGTCGGTGTACTCGCACAGGCAGACATCAGTGGCCACGATGAGCTCCGGCGCAGTCTTTTTGATAATGCGCACCGCTTGTTGGACAACCCCATTTGCCTGGTAGGCCGCCGTGCCTAAATCATCTTTTTGTGCCGGTATGCCGAAAAGGAGGACGCCCGGAATGCCCAGAGCGGCAATCTCCTTGATCTCCGGAGCTAGCAGGTCGGGTGAAAAACGCCGGATGCCTGGCATGGAGGGTATCTCCTGCCTGATATCCTTCCCCTCAACCACGAACAGAGGGTAAATCAGGTCGTTGATATCAACGCTGTTTTCGCGTACCAGCGCCCGTAGCGCCGGCGTGCGGCGCAGGCGGCGGGGGCGTAAAGTGGGAAACTCAGATGGCATCTAGGTTTCCTTTCTGAAATAGTCTTCGATGGATTGCACCAGGCCAGGCATGGTCTGCTCTGCAGCCTCGATGTCCACTGTGAGCCCGGCTGCCCGTGCGGTTGCCGCTGTCTTAGGGCCGATGCAGGCGACCTTCATCCCGGCCAGCTTGCCCGCCACCCCATCCAGGGCCGCCATCAGGTTGTTGACAGTGGAGGAACTGGTAAAAGTCACCAGGTCAATCTCGCCCGCAGCAAGGAGACGACTGGTCTCCTCGGCTGTTTCCACAGCGGGTGTAGTGCGGTAAGCCACCACCTCGTGCACAATGGCGCCAAGAGCAGCAAGCCCATCGCTGAGCGCCCGGTCGGCGATATCCGCACGCGGCAGGAGCAAATGCTGCCCGCCGATGCCTAGACCGCGAAACCCATCGAGGAGGGCTTCATTGGTGAAAACGGTCGGGCAGTAGTCGGCAGAAATGCCGTTGCCTGAGAGCGCTGCGGCGGTGGCTGGTCCGATGACGGCAATTCGAAGACCAGCGAGCGCCCGGCCGTCCAGTCTCAAAGCATGAAGGCGCTGGAAGAAAGCCTCCACACCGTTGCTGCTGGTGAACACCAGCCACTGGTACTCAGCTGCATTTTGAATCGCCCGGTCGATTTCCGTGGTATCAGACACCGGTTTGATGTCAATCGCTGGTAACTCCACCGGCACGGCGCCTCGCTCGGCGAGCAACCGGCTGAGCATGCTCGCCTGTCGGCGGGCCCTGGTTACCATGACGCGCATTCCCTTGAGCGGGCGCGCCTCAAACCAGCCCAGTTTCTCTCGAAGTTGCACTACCTGACCCACTACAACCACTGCTGGTGGGGTAAGCTTGCGCCGCCTGACCTCGCGCTCGATGTTATACAGTTGACCGACGATGGTCAACTGGTTGGAATATGTCCCATCCTTGATAACAGCTACCGGCGTTTCCGGCGCGCGCCCAAACTCCAGTAATTTAGCCACGATGCCGCCGAGGTTCTGTACCCCCATGAGGAAGACCAGGGTATCGACACCAGTAGCCAGCTTCTCCCAGTTGATGCTGGAATTGGTCTTGCCGGGGTCTTCGTGACCGGTAATGACAGCAAATGAGGATGCCAGGCCGCGGTGGGTGACAGGGATACCGGCATAGGCCGGCACGGCAACGGCCGAGGAGACCCCGGGCACTACCTCGAAGGGGATGCGGCTCGCGGCCAGCATTTCCGCTTCTTCCCCACCACGTCCGAATACAAAGGGGTCTCCGCCCTTGAGACGCACCACCAGTTTGCTCTCCCGAGCCTTATCCACCAGTAGCCGGTTTATCTCCGCCTGTTCCAGTGCATGTTTAGCGCCGGACTTTCCGACATAAATGCGCTCGGCCTGCGGATTAGCAGCCTCAAGAAGCTGGCGGTCGAGCAGGTGGTCGTAAACAATGACCTCGGCGCGGGCCAGGCAGTCCAGTGCCTTTTGTGTAATCAGCCCCGGATCACCGGGACCGGCTCCTACCAGATATACCATTCCCGGTTTCATTTGAGGACAACCTCGGCTATAAAATCGGCAGCCCCCAACCGCATCATGGCCTGCGCCAGATTTTCTCCCAGCCGGGTCGGTTCTTGTGCACTACCTGTCATGCTGTGGCGCAGTATTTTCTGATGCCCCATGTTGCCCACCATACCCTCCAGCGTCAGTGTCTCGCCGCGCATTGTGCCCAGAGCGCCGATGGGGGCACGGCAGCCGCCACCCAGGGCCTGCAGGAAAGCCCGCTCCGCTGTCACTGCCTGGACAGTTGGCCAGTGGTTGAGCGGGGTCACCAACTCCGCCACTTCTTTATCTCCTGCCCGCGCCTCTATGGCCAAGGCTCCCTGCCCCACAGCCGGGAGGCACTGTTCCAGTGGCAGGTAGTAGGTAATGCGATCCTGGCAGCCAAGACGCAGTAGTGCAGCTGCGGCCACAAGCACGCCGTCGAACTCGCCGCGAGCAACCTTCGCCAGCCGAGTATCCACGTTGCCACGGATATCGCGTACGCGGAGGTCGGGGCGGACTTTTAAAAACTGCACCGTTCGCCGCAGGCTATCGGTGCCGATGACGGAACCGGGGGCCATGGCATCGAGCGGACAGTTTGCCACCAGCACATCACGCGGGTCAATACGAGCCAAAACCGCGGGCAGGCACAGCCCCGCCGATATCTCCGTGGGCACATCCTTCAGACTATGGACCGCAAGGTCAATCTGCCCCGCCAGCAATGCCTCTTCCAACTCTTTCACGAACACCGCCGTCCCAATCTGGTCGAGCGAGTGACGGCGGTCGCGGTCACCTGCCGTCACTATACGGCGGATGGATATATTCAGGCGCGGGGCCAGAGCCCGAATCTTGGCCGCCACTGACTCCGTTTGAATCAGGGCCAGCCGGCTTCCCCGCGAACCTATAATCAGGCTTTCTCTCATCCCGTTCCTTCAGTATCTAAATTAAAGAGCCCCCGCACCGCCTCACCGTATTCAACACCGTCGCTACCCTCCAGGCAGCGGATAGGTTTGCGTAGTATCCTGCTGACAATAGCCTTGGTCATAGCCTCCAGGGATGCGCGCTCTTCTGCGGAGAGGGATGGCAGCTTGGGCAATGTCTTCGCCACCTGCTGAGCCCGGATCTCTTCCGCCTGGCTCATGAGCGCCCGCACCACCGGCCGGGTGGCCAGTGTCTGCCACCATGACATGGTCCTGCAGGCCTCGCTGGTAACGACCTCCACCGCCTGTTCTATCCAACCCTCGCGCTGCTTGCGGTTGGCTTGGGAGGCCGAGACCATGTCATCAATGTTGTAAAGGAAAACGTTGGGCAGCTGGCCGACCGCGGGATTCACGTTGCGGGGAACGGCAATGTCAATGAGCACCAGCGGCGCGGTGCGGTGACGCATGGCTGTTTCCACCTGGTTGGTCTCCAGTATCCAGTGCGGCGCCACGGCACAGGTGACGACCACGCTGCACTCGCATAGAACTTCCGCCAGGCTGCTGAGATCAATGGGAGTCCCGCCCATGGCCTCTGCCAGGGCCTGCGACCTCTCTATGGTGCGGCTGGCGATGAGAATCTGGCGGGCACCCCGGTCACGGGCCACCTTGGCCACCAACTGGCCGGCTTCGCCGGCGCCAAGCACCAGTACTTTGCAAGATTTGAAATCGCCCAGGATATTAGCCGCCTTATCCAGAGCGATAGAACTTATGGAGACGGCATTCTTGCCGATGCCGGTCTCCTCACGCACTTTGCGCCCGGTGCCCACCGCCTGCAGAAAGACGCGCTGGAGGGGCAGACTGACCATACCAGCCTTTTCGGCGGCCTCCAGTGCCTGACCGACCTGCCCCAGAATCTCGCTCTCACCGACGACCATTGACTCCAGCCCGCTCGCCACGCGGAAGAGATGCTCGACGGCATCCCTGTCTTCCAGAACATAGCAATACGCCGCCAGTTCGCCAGCGGTTTTACCCAGGCGCGCACAGAGGAAGTGCAAACCCGCCTGCGCCTCGTCCAGGCTGCCCCGGTGGGTGGTATAGACCTCGGTGCGGTTGCAGGTGGAGAGGATTATCCCTTGCGCCGTAAAAGAACCTAGAGAAGTAAGGGCCGGTCCCAGCTTGGGGCCGCTGACGGCTAGTTTCTCGCGGAATTCCAGCGGCGCGGTGCGGTGGTTGATGCCTACCACTTTAAGGTGTAACGTCATGGCTCTTGTCCGCCTGTCAGGGCATTAAGGTTGTTTAATAAAAGCCGCCGGGCGCCGTCTTCATCGCCTTCCCGTATCAAAGCGAGCAGGCTGTCCAAATCCAGTGCCGTCTGCCAGTTCTCGGCGTCCACCGTTTTACCGCGCCTCTTTATCTCCAGACGGACGTCGTTAACGAGGCCGACAAGCACGGCGTATTCGAGACCAAACTCAGATTCCAGTCTGGTCCTGAGTTTACGAGCCAAGGCAGGACTACTGCCCGCGGTGGAAATTGCGATGGTGATATCACCACGGTGGAAATACGCCGGGACGATGAAATCGGAGCTTTTCGGTTCGTCTACTATGTTTACCAGCACGGCTCTTTCCTTGGCCTCACGGGACACCTGGAGATTAGTCTCACGCTCATCGGTTGCCGCTATCGCCAGGGTAGCCCCCTGGAGGTCCCCCGCCTTATATTTACGCAGTATTAGCTTGACATCTCCCTTCTGGGACAGTTCAAGAAGTCCGTGACAGACGACGGGGCTTACTACGGTTACCGCGGCCTGACAATCCAGCAACGCTTGCACCTTACGCAAAGCAACCTCCCCGCCGCCCACCACCACGCAACTGCGCCGGGTGATATCCAGGTAGATGGGAAAGTACTGTGGCATAGGCTACTCCGACACCTCGTATTTGATGCGAGTCTTTTTTATCTCACGGGTGCTGAAGAGGACCGCGCCGTCATTAAGCTCGTTGGCTGTCGTGGCGGCCTTAGCTATTGCCACGCAGTCTTGGCGGGCCACGCCGTGAATCATGGCAAAGAGATTGTGCCGCCACAGCGCGCTCGTCTGCCTCTCGTAGCAGTGGCTGACACTGGCGTGCGCAGCCAGTTCCGCCCCGGCTGCGTCCACTCTTTCGGGCGCGACCCTCCAGCAGACCATGGCATTAGCGCTGTAGCCCGCCCGGCGATGGTTGATAGACGCACCGTAACGGCGTATAACGCCGCTTTGAATGAGCCCTTCGCAAATAGCAAGAAAAGTATCCCCATCCATACCAAGCCGCTTCGACATATCATCGAAAGGAGCCGGAGAAAGCGGCAGGTCTCGCTGCAATTCGTTGATAATCCGCCTGTCGATAACAGATAGCGCCACTCTGGCCGGAGGAGCTTCGCCTGCGTGGCTGTCTGCGGTAACATCATCGTCGTCCGGCCCGAAATGGACTTTTAGTTTAAATACCTTAAGCGCAGGCAATGAGACGGTTGCTGTAGCTCCCGTAGCCGCTGCCAGTCGAGCGACCTCTGTCTCGATAGACACGCCGGGTGGTGCCACCAGCGTCACCCAGATGTTAAAGGCATGCTCTCGCTCGTAGGCATGGCTGATGCCCCGGTGTTCTATAATAATTCTCTCTGCTAGAGCTAATTGCTCCGGCGCGATCTGCATCCCCAGAAGCGTACTCTGGTAGCCCAGCCTGCGCCCGTCTATCACCGGGCCTATCTGCCGTACCATGCCGTCTTCCTTGAGTTTTTCGATGCGGGCTATTACCGCGGAACCGCTAAGACCAAGCTGCCGTCCCAGTTCCTCATAGGGCTGGCGTACCAGGGGAAAGCCACCCTGCAGCAGTTGGAGGAGGCGTCCGTCCGGACTAACCGCAATCGTGTCACGCATTCGCGCTCTCCCCGCAGGCCCGGGGCTGGTAGACGCAATAGGGTTCGGCCGCCAGGTAGTCCCCGCTGGTCTCGTAAGCGCGGGCGCGACAGCCGCCGCAGATGCGCTTGTACTCACAGGCGCCGCACTTGCCTTTTATTTTGGAGAGGTCCCGGAGTTCTCGGAAAAGGGGAGAGTTTTCCCAGATTTCGCCAAAGGTCTGCTCCTTGATGTTTCCGGCAGAGACATCAAGATAACCGCAGCCCTGCACCCTGCCCACATGGGAGATAAAGCAGAATCCAGTGCCCGCCAGGCATCCCCGACTCAGGCTATTGGCAGGGTGGTGGCCGGAGTGTTGCGGCGTCGGGCAGGCTGCAGCCGGCTGGCTCCTTTCGCGCTGCTTCACGATGCGCAGGTAGTGGGGGGCGTCGGTGGGCTTGAAGAAGATCCGATCTCCCAGCTCCTGCTGCTTATCATATATCCAGTTCAGCGTCGCCTCATACTCCTCGGAGGAGAGTTCGACAGATTCCAATCCCTTGCCCCGGCCGGTGGGTACCAGCAAGAACGGGTGAAAAGCGGATGCCCCCACCTCTATTGCCAGGTTTACCAGATCATTCAGGTAAGCAACATTCAGTTTGGTAATGGTAGCGTTAATCTGGATGGGCAACCCTGCCTGCCGGGCGTTGGCGAGGCCCTGCAGAGCCTCGCGGAAAGCCCCCGCCTTTCCGCGAAACTTGTCCTGTAACGACTCGGTAGGAAAGTCCAGGCTCACCCCAAGACGGGCTATCGGTACGTCCTTCAGGCTGCGGGCCATATCCCCTGAGACGAGCGTGCCGTTTGAGCCGAGGACTACCCGCAGCCCCAGGCCGGCGGCATAGCGGGCGATGGGTATAAGGTCGGGGCGGGCTAGCGGCTCACCACCCGTCAAGATAATGATGGGTTTAGCGGCCGCCGCTATCTGGTCTAACAGGCGGAAACACTCATTGGTAGTGAGTTCTCCCTGATAGGTGCCCTGTTGCGCTGACGCCCGGCAGTGGGCGCATGACAGGTTGCAGCTGCGGGTTATCTCCCAGGCGACCAGTTGCAGCCTCGAGGTGATGATTTGCTCTCCAACAAGGTTTGAAGTTACTTCAGTCCTCATGAGATTATTCCGATTTCTTCATCGCTGAGGTAGCAGGCAGGATCCTCTGCCCAGGCGTTGCCGTAAGCCGCCTCCGCTCGCACGCGCAGGTTGCCGTTACAAAGGTCAAGATACTGGCAGCGGGCACAGCGTCCCTCTAAAAGTTTTTTGCGTTCTCTCAGTCCTGCCAGCAATGGCTGAGAGGGATCAGACCATATTTCGCCGAACTTTCTCTCGCGCACGTTGCCGACGATGGCTTGCTGCCAGAACTGGTCGGGGTGGACATTGCCCAGGCCATCTACCGCCCCAATCCGTACCCCTGCATTGTTGCCGCCGTTGATCCTAAGCAGATCCAGCATACGGCTGGCCCGCTCGGGGTCCTGCTTGCGCAAGCGCAGATAGAGATAGACGCCGTCGGCATGGTTGCCGACAGTCAGGATTTCCTTGGGCAGCCCGCGCCGGTGCATGGACAGCGCCTGCTCGCAGATGGTATCCACAACAGCCCGTGACTCGGCGTGCGTGAGGTCCTGTGCCTGGAGATTGCCGCCCCTCCCTGCGTAGGCGAGATGGTAGAAACATATGCGGTTTATCCCCTCGTCCTCCGTTAACTTGAGTATTGCCGGGATTTCCTGATAGTTGTAGCGGGTCATGGTAAGTCGTAAAGATACCCTGAGGCCCAGGGCTACGCAGTTCCTTATGCCGCCCAGTGCCTCCTGAAAGGCTCCGGACTTGCCCCGGAAACGGTCATGGTTGGCGCCTATGCCGTCCAGGCTCACTCCTACCTCGGCAAAGCCTATTTGCCTTATCTGCTCGGCTGCCTCCGGAGTAATCAAAGTGCCATTCGTAGAAAGTGCCACCCTGATACCCAGTTCCCGGGCATACTGCGCGAGCTCGAACAAATCTACCCGCATGAGCGGCTCTCCGCCTGAAAAGAGGATAACCGGCACCCCGAAATCGGCCAGGTCCCGGATCAGCTTTTTAGCGGAAGCGTTATCTAACTCTCCTGGAGCTTTGCTGGTTTTCGCGCTGGCATAGCAGTGGATGCAGCGCAGGTTGCATTGACGGGTGCAGTTCCAAACCACGACAGGCCGTGGTTGTTCCTTTTTCTCATAGCGGAGGTAGTCACCGGGGCCAACGTTATCGCAGAGCAAGCGCGTTATGGATATCAAAGGAGCCCCCCAACTTCAAACTTACTTTGGCCTAGCAGCGTTATTTGGACAGCATTACATGCAGATAATTACAAAAACATTAAAAAAACTGTATAAATATTACAATATGATAACAATACTGTCAAATATGACGGTGGGAAAGTAAGCTATTTAGAGAAGGGGACCGAAGAGTTATAAGCGAGGACAGGTCTAGCAGCAATTAGAGGGTCTAACAACCGGCATTTGATTTGGGCGTGGCGGTTTTTACTTTTGCTGATAAGCTTCGACCGGAGCGAACAGGGCATGGTCCATGATATTGTCAATTAGCGGTATGGCCGGAAAGATGCCATCAGCCAGGGTATCTCTCTTTCGCATCATACCGATTACACTTTCCATAATCGGTTGGCGATGGGACGTAAATGCTTGAATGGAATCGACCAGGGTCAGTCCTGCCACGGCTAATGTAATGCCAAAATCGGACCCAACCTCACTGGCCAAACGAAACGCCTCCGCGCGCTGATCGGGCTTCTTTTAAGAGAGTAAGGAATGATTTTGCCGTCGAGGTTTATCTCCGAGGGTTCGTGTGTACTCAACCTGGCGGCACGTGAACGGGGCATGCGGAAGTATACTTTTTATACTCACCTTTTCCCGAATACCCCGACCATTGTGGTCGAGGGATGTAGTTCGCCGCGAAGCGGACCGAACGAAGTTCGTATCTGTTAATACC
>QZJY01000010.1 GCA_003597995.1 Dehalococcoidia bacterium | reverse complement strand
CTACCTTATATCGCCATCGCGACATTCACCCACGTGCAAGCACGTGGGTCCCTGCCCTTCGGGTCGGCCTGGATTGTCGGGTCAAGCCCGACAATGACAAAATAGAGTGCAGAGAATCTTCTTCCTTAAGAAGAATTGGATTTCTCCAAATTCATCTAAACTCCATACGGTCTTCATAATATCTTCATACCGCGCTGGTATAGTGAGTATAAATCGAAGGGGTGCAGAAGCATCCCACAAATGGAGGAAGAAATGAAAAAGATTATCGCTCTCGCACTTGCCACCATCGCCATCGCCGCCACGGCGCTGATAGCCGTTCCGGCCCTGGCCAAGGACATACCTGCACAGGCGCAGACGGCCGTCCAGACAGCCCCGGTTGCGGTTCAGCCGTCTCTGGCAGCCGCTACTAACAGCCTTTACATGGGCTACGGCGCCGCCTTCTGCGGCGGCGGGCTGGCTCTCGGTGACCAGGTCACCCTGCAGCGCGTGGCTACAACGCTCGGTATCACCTACGACCAGTTCGTCCAGCGCCTGCAGAATGGCGAAACCATTGCCGCTATCGCCACGGCTCAGAAGGTCGACCTGTCCAAGGTGGTTGATACCATCGTGGCCGCTCAGACCGACATGGTGAATCTGATGGTAAAATACGGCTACGTAACTCAGGACCAGGCCAACACCATCATCGCCAATTTGCGCACCCGCGTCGAGGCTGCTCTCTCAATCGCCGCTCCCGTCACGACATCTGGAACCGGCAATGGTTACGGCTGCTTCGGCAACGGCCTTAATGGCACCAACACTCCTGTAACCGGTTACGGCTACGGCATGATGGGCGGCAGAGGCCGGGGCTTCGGCGGAATGATGGGCTGGTAAGCCTAACCAAGACAAGAGAAAGAGTTGAGGCGGCGTAACTGCCGCCTCACTTTTTTTCACAAAGGCTTGACACAGACTACAGGCAGGTTACAATGGATAGTATGAACCCGATAGCTACAAAAGGCCGCATCCTCGTGGTGGACGACGAACCCAAGGTGCTCTCCATCGTGCGCAGCTATCTGTTAAAGGATGGCTACCAGGTGACGGAGGCCCAGGACGGGAAACGGGCGCTGGAAGCCTTCCGCCGCGAAAAACCCGACCTGATAATCCTCGATATCATGATGCCGGAACTTGACGGCCTGGACGTTCTGCGCGGGATACGGCGAAGTTCGCAGGTGCCGGTCATCATGCTGACGGCGAGAGCCGAGGATGCCGATAAGCTGGTAGGTCTGGAGCTGGGGGCCGACGACTACGTGGTTAAACCTTTCAGCCCGCGCGAGCTTACCGCCAGGGTAAAAGCGGTCTTGAGGAGATCTCAGAAACCGGCTGAATCAGGCGGCAAGCCTATATGCCTCGGCGAGATGACTATCGACCCGGAGCGTTTCGAGGTGACCTGCCACGGACAGGCGGTCAGTCTGACCGCCACCGAGTTCCGTATCGTGCTGGCGCTGGCGCAGTCGGCCGGACGGGTGCTCAGCCGCCAGCAGCTCCTCGAGCGCGCCATGGACATGGCCTATGAGGGCTACGACCGCACCATCGACGCCCATATTAAAAATATCCGGCACAAGCTCTCCACTACCAGTGGCGGCAAGGGGTGCAATATCGTTACCGTGCAGGGTGTCGGCTACAAACTGGAGGAGGCGCGCTGTGCAGAAGACTAGAAGCTACTGGAACAGTCTTTCTTTCAGACTGAGTGCAGCTTTCCTGGTGGTCTCGGTATCGGGGATAGCTCTGGCGGCCATCCTGGCTTACCGTTCGGGCAACAGCGAACTCGATACGTTCATCACAAGCATGGGCATGATGGGCGGCATGATGGGCGGCATGATGGGGCAGCCGCTGCTACAGGCGCGGCAGGATTACCTCAGCGGCATAGCGAGTTTCCTGTGGATAGCAGGAGCGGCGGGAGTGGTGTTGTCGCTCGTGCTGGGCTGGCTTTTTTCGCGCCAGATAGCACAGCCTCTGGACCAGATCGCCGATGCGGCGCATAAAGTGGCTGCGGGAGACCTGGAGCAAAAAGTGGACGCGCAGGGTTACGGCGAGGTGCAGGACCTGGGGGAATCTTTCAACAACATGGCCGCCACGCTGCGCCACGACCGCGACCTGCGCCGCGACATGATAGCCGACATCGCCCACGAGCTGCGCACACCTATTTCTGTGCTGCAGGGCAACATAGAAGGCATGATTGACGGCGTGCTACCCAATAACCGCCAGACGCTGGACACCCTGCACGGCGAAACACTCGAGCTGGCGCGCCTGGTCGAGGATTTGCGCACGCTGTCGCTGGCCGAGGCAGGGCAACTGAAATTCGATTTGCAGCCGCTGGACCTCGGCAAGCTGAGTGCCAGAGTGGTGGATTCGTTCAAAGCCGTGGCCTCCACGCGCGGGATAGAGATAAAACTCTCGATTCCTTCCAAAATCGAGCTGGTCAGTGCGGATGCCGACCGTACGGCGCAGGTGCTGCGCAACCTGATAGACAACGCCCTTAAATACAGCCCTGATGGCCGCAGCATAGAGGTTCAGGTTATCTCTGAGAAGGGAAACGTGGCGGTTTCCGTAGCCGACCACGGGCAGGGTATACCGGCGGAAAACCTGCCGCTGGTCTTCGAGCGGTTTTACCGGGTGGACCGCTCGCGCTCGCGTTCCACCGGCGGCTCGGGGCTGGGGCTGGCTATCGCCAAACAGCTTGTGGAAGCACAGGGAGGCAGCATCCGGATGGAAAGTAAACCCGGCGCAGGCAGCACCTTTTCCTTCAGCCTGCCGGAAATGTAGAGGCACGATGCCTCGTGCCGGGATAGCTATCCTCATGGAGGTTGCAACCGGTCAGTCGCACCTTCGAGTTCCGAATAGAAACCCCTGCTTAGCCCATCCCGTCGCCTGTCGGCTGAAGAGACAACCTTACCTTAAACGGCCCACTTGTGGCGTGCTCCCTCAAAAAGTGCTATAAATATACAATCCAATAAGCGTATTCGAGTGTCATTGCGTCTGCGGTAATAGTAGGAATATAATTGCATAAAATATGAGCCCTGATACGAATAACGGCAGCTCGAGCTCTAACGGAAAAAAGGAAGACATCGGCAAGCTCAACCCCGACCTGATAAGTATTGAGACGCACCGCGGCGCGCGGCCTGGTGAATCTTATGCCAGGGTTAAGCGCGTCAGCCGCTTTATCAAGGCCGGACCGGGCTATTTCGTGGCCAAGCCTGAAAAAGAGATTCCACAAAACAGTTTAGAGCGCGGCTTCCGCAATCTCAAAAGATTCTTCATAGGTCGTCCGCTTTATACAGCCGAGGAAGGCCAGCAGCGTCTGAACAAGATAAGGGCGCTGGCCGTATTCGGCTCCGACGCCATTTCCTCCAGCGCCTATGCCACAGAAGCCTCGCTGGCCATACTGATGGTGGCGGGGAGCGCTGCCCTGGGCGTATCCATGTACACCGCTCTGGCCGTGGCGATACTGCTCTCCATTGTGGCTTTTTCCTACCGCCAGACCGTACACGCCTACCCGCAGGGTGGCGGTTCCTATAATGTCAGCAGCGAAAACCTGGGCCAGCGCTCCGGCCTGATCGCGGCGGCGGCCCTTCTCATCGACTACGTGTTAACAGTGTCCGTTTCAATCGTTGCCGGGTCGCAGGGCGTAATCTCAGCGCTCATCGCCTCAGGCCACGAAACGCAGGTGAACAACCTGACCGCATCGTTACCACCGTACCTGAACCTGACAGTCATGTTGAGTATTTTTTTCATCGGCCTGATGATTCTGGGGAACCTGCGCGGGGTGCGCGAGGCCGGGACCGTCTTTTCCATTCCTACCTACCTGTTCATCGTCGGCATGTGCATTATGATCGTTATGGGAGTGATAAAGGCGTCCACAGGCACACTGCACGCGTCAACTGCCCCGCCTGTATTGGTGTCAACAGCGCCGTTAACCCTGTGGTTAGTGCTGCGCGCCTTCTCGGCGGGAGCAGTGGCCATGAGCGGCACGGAAGCTATTTCCAACGCAGTGCCCGCTTTCAAAACACCTTCGTCTAGAAATGCCGCCACAACCCTCACTATCATGGCCACTCTGCTCGGAATTTTCTTCCTGGGCATTACCTTTTTATCCACCCATATGCAACTGGTGCCTGGTAAGGAGACTATCATCTCCCAGGTTGCCCTGGCTGTTTTTGGACATAACATTTTCTATTACGTCTTTCAGTTCGCTACCGTGGGCATACTGGTGGTGGCTGCCAATACGGCCTTCAACGGTTTTCCGCGGCTTGCATCGGTTCTGGCGCGCGACAATTTCATGCCGCACCAGTTCAAGTTCCGCGGCGACCGGCTGGTGTTTTCTACAGGCATTCTTTTCCTGGGAATCGTTGCCGCCGCTCTGGTGGTGGTCTTCGAGGGTAACGTCGACCGCCTGATAAACCTCTACGCCATCGGCGTGTTCTTGGCCTTCTGTTTATCTAATTTGGGAATGGTGGTGCACTGGTGGAGGTCGCGTACCCCCGGCTGGAAGAGGAGCATGGTCATCAATGCCACCGGTGCCATACTGACAGCTATCGTCCTGGTGATCGCCATATTGACCAAGTTCACCTCCGGCGGCTGGCTGATAGTGGTCCTTATACCTATCATTGTAAGTCTTCTCATGCTGGTACACCGGCACTATACCCTTGTGGGCAAAGAGTTGAGTATATTACCCGACCAGCTGCCTCCTACCAAAATTGAACAACTGGTGCTGGTGCTCATCGACGACGTGAACTACGCTTCGCTACGGGCTTTTTCTTTCGCCCGCACCATCGATGCCGAGAAGGTGGTGCTGCATATCGCCACCGACCCGGAGCGCACGCAGAAACTCAAGGACAAGATGCAGAAGTACGCCCCGGACCTGAAACTCGTCATTATCGAGTCTCCCACGCGCAGCTTTATCCAGCCCTTGAGCGATTATATCGCCGCCATTCACAGCCAGTCCCCCACGGCTTTCATCACTCTCGTGCTGCCGGAGTTTATCACGGCGCATTTCGGCGAACGCTTCCTGCACAACCGCACCGCCGCCCGCCTGCGCGAAATCTTCGAAAAACACCCCAACGTGACGCTGGTGATGGTGCCATACCTCTTAGAGAAATAGCCGGAAAATCCTAAGCTCCAAACACTAAATCCTAAACAAGCGCCAATATATCAAATTCAAAGCCCAAAAGATTTTCAATTTGAATTTTGTGTTTTGAATTTGTTTGGGATTTAGATATTAGGATTTAGAATTTGGGCGGTGCGGGGATGGAGGTGGCGCCCTCCAGCACCTTCTTGAGGTAATAGCCCGTCGCAGATGTCTCGTGCTTTGCTATCTGCTCGGGTGTGCCCGCAGCCACCAGCCTCCCCCCCATATCGCCCGCCCCCGGCCCCAGGTCGATTATCCAGTCTGCATTTTTGATGACATCCAGATGGTGCTCGATGATAATCACCGAGTTGCCGCCGTCCACCAGCCTTTGCAGCACGCGCATGAGGGCCGCCACGTCCTCGAAAGAAAGGCCTGTGGTGGGTTCATCGAGTATGTATAGCGTGCGCCCCGTAGCCCGTTTGGAGAGCTCAGTAGCCAGCTTGACGCGCTGCGCCTCGCCGCCTGACAGGTGCGGCGCCGGCTGCCCCAGCCGAATGTAATTGAGACCAACGGAGTGCAGAGTCTCCAGCTTATTCTTAATCTTGGGGAAATGCTCGAAGAAACGCAGCGCTTCTTCCACCGTCATGTCCAGCACGTCGGCGATGCTCTTGCCCTTGAATTTGATTTCGAGCACCTCGCGGTTGTAACGCGCGCCGTGGCACACCTCGCAGGGTACGGTGACATCGGGCAGGAACTGCATCTCAATCTGGATGAAGCCCTCGCCGCGGCAGGCCTCGCAGCGCCCGCCCTTGACGTTGAAAGAGAAGCGCCCGGCCTCGTAGCCGCGCAGCCTGGCTTCCGGCGCGGTGGCGAATAGCTCGCGCACGTGGGTGAAGACGCCGGTATATGTCGCCGGGTTGGAGCGCGGTGTACGCCCGATGGGCGATTGGTCTATATCTATGACTTTATCGATATTTTCTATGCCTGTTATGGAGGCGGCTTCGCCCGGTTTTTCGCGCGAGCGGTAGAGCACCTGCGCCAGCTTGCGGTAAAGCACCTCGTTGATGAGCGTGCTCTTGCCGCTGCCGGAAACACCCGTTATGACAACCAGCTTGCCCAGCGGGATGCGCACGTCTATGTTTTTGAGGTTGTTCTGGCGCGCCCCTTTGATGACAATCTCCTCGCCGGAGCCCTTGCGCCGTTTTTCGGGAACGGGTATGCGCTTGCGCCCGGAGAGGTATAAACCGGTGAGGGATTTCTCAGACCGGAGTATCTCATCCAGCGTTCCGGCGGCGATGACTTCGCCGCCGTGCTCGCCCGCCCCCGGCCCCATGTCTATAATATAATCGGCGGCGCGCATGACGGCCTCGTCGTGCTCCACCACAATCAGGCTGTTGCCCAGGTCACGCAATCTTTTAAGAGTCTCAACGAGTCTGTAGTCATCCGCCGGATGCAGGCCGATGGTGGGCTCGTCGCAGATGTATAAAACACCCATCAGGCCGCTGCCTATTTGAGTAGCTAAACGGATGCGCTGGCCCTCGCCACCGGAGAGTGTGCCGGAGGAGCGTTCGAGCGTCAGGTAGTCAAGGCCAACATTTTCGAGGAATCGCAAACGGGAGGTGATTTCCTTGAGTATTTCGCGGGCAATGGCGCGTTCTTTCTGGCTGAGGATGGTGTTCGCGCCGGTCAGGCTTCCGACCCACTCAAGGGATTTGGTCACCGACATGCCGGATGCCTGCACGATGTTAATTTTACCGATGGTAACGGCCAGCGCTTCGGGCTTGAGGCGCTTGCCCTGGCACACTTGGCAGGGCAGAGCCACCATGTACTGTTCCATGGCGGCGCGCGACATCTCGCTCTCAGTGTCATGGTGGAGTCTGGCGAGCCTGGGTATGACGCCCTCGAAACCTTCGTAATAGGTGCGCGGCTTGCCGAAGCGGTTGCGGTAGACATGTGACTCGCCGCCTTCGCCGTAGAGGATAACGCGCATGGCCTCCTCGCCGAGGTTCCTGACGGGTGTCCTGAGCGAGAAATGATAGCGGCTGGCCAGGTCTTCGAGCTGTGAGTAATACCACGTCTGCCACTGGTAGGGATGGATGGCCCCCTCTGCCAGCGACAGGTCCTTGTTGGGGATGACCAGGTCGGGGTCGAACTCCATCTTTATGCCCAGTCCGGTGCAGGCCGGACAGGCGCCGTGCGGGCTGTTGAAGCTGAAGGTGCGCGGCTCCACCTCGCCCAGGCTGATGCCGCAGTCCGGGCAGGAGAACTGCTCGGAAAAGAGCATTTCCTCGCCCTCGACAATGGAGATGAGCACCACGCCCTTGCCCAGCTTGAGGGCCGTCTCCACCGAGTCGGCGATACGGCTCTGGTTGCCCTCCTGGCCGACCACCAGGCGGTCGATGACGGCCTCTATGGTGTGCTTCTTTTTCTTGTCCAGGTCTATGTCGGATTCGAGCTCTTTGATTGTCCCGTCCACGCGCACGCGGGCATAGCCGCTCTTGCGCAGGTCCTCGAAAACCTCTTTGTACTCGCCCTTGCGGTCTTTCACGATGGGCGCCAGCACGAGTATTTTCGAGCCGCCGGGCAACGCCTGCACGGCATCCACTATCTGCTGCACCGTCTGCATGGCGATTTCCCGTCCGCACTGCGGGCAGTGGGGGTGGCCTACCCTGGCGAAGAGCAGGCGCAGGTAGTCGTAGATTTCGGTGACGGTGCCAACGGTGGAGCGCGGGTTGTGGGACACGCCCTTCTGGTCTATGGAGATGGCCGGGCTGAGGCCCTCGATGTAGTCCACGTCGGGCTTTTCCATGCGCCCCAGGAACTGGCGCGCATAGGCCGACAGCGACTCCATGTAGCGCCGCTGGCCCTCGGCGTAGATGGTGTCGAAGGCAAGCGAACTCTTCCCCGAGCCGGAAACGCCGGTGATGACCACCAGCTTATCGCGGGGGATGGTTACATCGATATTCTTGAGGTTGTGCTCGCGTGCGCCCTTGATAAAGATGGAATTTTGAGGCATAAATTTACATATATATTGTAGCATCAGGCACGATTTTGGACAAGCCGATGGGGTACGCTAGACAACCTAGATTTACATTGTAAAACAAAGAGCAAGTAGATTGCGTGCAGTATTAGTTAATAGCCTCAATTTGAACTTGGTATGAATCTGATTGAGGCTCCTCTGGTATGGTGAGATTAAACCTGAAATCCTTTTTCTTGAAATTGGATGCTGCCAGAGTCACCTGAAGTTTATAGAAACCAGGTTTAATTGACTTCCTTTCCAGCAACCCACAAAGTCTTTTATTATCCCATCCCTCGAATTCCTGTCTACCTCGATGCCGGAATCCAATATCAAGAATTGCCTCTTGATTATTTGCCGGTAAATCAATTCTGTTTAATAACCATATCCCGTCTGAATCGCAGGGATGTTCTTGGTTAGCCCATCGGCCCTCCCAAGCGTCAATCGTCTTTCTACTTTTATCGAAGATGGTTATTGAGGCAGTTAGGGCTTGTGCTGTAGATTCTACGCCAGAGGGATTTTTAGCATTATTTTTGAAGGCTAACCTTACGAAATACGCAGGTTTGAGGAAACCCGCACCTTTTTCAAAATACATCACCTCAGTAATAGCTGGCGAAAAGCCATTGAATTCAACTCTAGGGTGTGGTTGCATGATTAAATCCGCTTCCCTCCAAATATAAAGGATTACGAATACAGTAAAAGCAACTACTTCCATAATCCGCAATCCATCTGACGAAAGACCTAATAGGCTTACTCCACTGAGGTCAAACCCCAAACCAACAGCAGTCAAAAGAAGCGCTAACACCCTAACAATGCCCAAGAATATTGCTCTGAACATGCCCCTATTCTACCACTTTGTATGATGTCCATCTCTTGTCTCGCCCATCAAGGAACAGAGATAATTGAAGTAGACTCGCATTGATACCCGTTTAACCACTTGCCTCTTTGTAGCCCGTCGTTGAGTCGTCTATAATATCCTCAATGGACACGAACGAACTAATCGAGCTTAAAGCCCGGGCCAGGAACGCGACCAGGCGCCGCCAGGCGGAACTCCGTATCCTCACCCACCAGATTCACAGTCACCCCGAAACCGCCATGAACGAGCATCAGGCGGTTGCCTGGCTGACGCAGGAACTGGAGAGCAATGGTTTTTCAATTGAGCGCGGCATATGCGAACTGCCGACGGCCTTCCGCGCCTCGTACGGCCAGGGTAAACCCGTCATCGCCTTCATCGCCGAATACGACGCGCTGCCAGACTTGGGACATGCCTGCGGGCATAACCTCATCGCCACTGCCGCCGTGGCCGCCGCCATCGGCTCTAAGGAGGCCGCGAACAAATTCGGCGGAAGCGTACAGGTCATCGGCACGCCCGCCGAGGAGCTGAACGGCGGCAAGATAATCATGGTTGAGCGCGGGGCTTTCGCCGGCATCGACGCCGCCATGATGATGCACCCGGCCACCCACGACAGCGCCACCATCACGGCGCTGGCCTGCATGGCGCTCAATGTTGAATTCTTCGGCAAGGAAGCCCACGCCGCCGCCCATCCGGACCTCGGCGTCAACGCGCTGGAGGCCATGATACTGTCATTCAACGCCATCGACGCGCTGCGCCAGCATATCCGTAGCGACGCGCGCATACACGGCATCATCACCGACGGCGGAAAAGCCGCCAATATCGTGCCGGCCCATTCCGCCGGGCGTTTCCTCGTGCGCGCCGGCAATATCGGGTATCTCAACGCCCTCAGAGAAAAGGTGCTGGACTGTTTCAAGGCCGCCGCCCTGTCTACCGGCGCGCGCCTGGAGTATAGCTGGGACGAAAAAGAATACGCCCCCATGCGCAATAATGCCATTATGGCGCGGCTCTATGCGGAGAATATGGAGCGCATCGGGCACGCCGTCCCCCTTTTCAATCCGGAGCAGTCTTTCGGCAGCACCGATATGGGCAACGTCAGCCAGATAGTGCCTTCCATACATACGTCGGTGGCCATCGCCCCGCCCGGCGAGAGCGAGCACACTGCCGAGTTCGCGCGCCATGCAGCCACCGAGAGGGGACTGACGCAAAGCCTGAGAGCGGCCGACGCACTGGCCATGACCGCTATAGACCTGCTGGCCTCGCCCGACACTCTGGCAGCAGTCAAACTGGAGTTCGAGGGGGAATGACGCACTGCCTTTCTCCTGGAAAAGCACCAAGCACCAAATCCTAAATACTAAATAAATCCTAAAACACAAAATCCAAAACACTTTTGTCATTTGTTATTGGGATTTCGTGCTTGTTTAGGATTTAGATATTGGGATTTAGAGTTTCCTTCGTATTTCGATATTCGTATTTCGCATTTTCGGTTTTAGCGGTATAATAACAGGGTTATTCGTATTCGACTGATTCGCTCGCGAGAGATGAAATATTACCTCGGTATCGATGTGGGCTCGGTGTCCACCAAGCTGGCTGTCCTGGATGACGGCTGGCAACTGGCGGCGCATGTCTGCGTACCCACCCACGGAGAACCTGTCGCTGCGGTCAAACTTGGACTTAAGCAAATCCAGGGACAATTGCCGGCCGGCATTTCCATTGAGCGGGTGGCCGTCACGGGCAGCGCGAGGGAGCTTGTGGGCAAAATGGTAGGCGCTGACATCGTCAAGAACGAGGTCACTGCTCAAGCCGCCTCCACCCTGCACTATTTTCCGCAGGCTCGCACCGTCATCGAAATCGGCGGGCAGGACAGCAAGATAATTTTATTGAGAGACGGACTGGTAGCTGACTTCGGCATGAACACCGTGTGCGCCGCTGGCACTGGCAGCTTCCTGGACCACCAGGCGCAAAGACTGGGCTTGAGTCTTAGCGAGTTTGGAGAGATGGCCTGCGGTAGCGTCTCTCCCTCGAAACTGGCGGGCAGGTGCACCGTCTTTGCCGAATCGGAGATGATACACCGGCAGCAGAGCGGCGGCAGGCTGGAAGACATTGTCTTTGGGTTATGTCAAACGCTCGTGCACAACTACCTCAACAGCGTGGCCGCCGGGAAAGAAATCCTGCCGCCCGTGGTATTCCAGGGAGGGCTGGCCTTCAACCACGGCATGGTGCGCGCCTTCGAAGATGAACTGAAAACCGAGATAATCATCCCCGAACACCCGGAGCTGATGGGGGCCGTCGGGGCAGCCATACTGGCCGGAAGGCAGACTGCCGGTAAACCCACCCGCTTCAAGGGATTCAACCTCTAGCTTTCTTGGTCCAAACATGCTATAAGGAGAACTATGAAAATCGCAGTTGACGCTATGGGGGGCGATTACGCCCCGGTTGAAATCGTAAAGGGAGTAATCAAAGCCGTCCATGAGTACAAAGGCCTGGAAATCATCCTCATCGGTAAACAGCCCTTGCTGCACGTTCTGGCGGGCCGGCAGCTCAAGAAACTGGGCATCAGCGTCGTGCATGCCGAGCAGAACATCGAATTCCACGAACATCCTATGGAAGCCTTGCGACAGAAGCCGGACTCGCCTATACCCATCGGCATCGGCATGCTAAAAGAGGGCAAGGCCGACGTCTTCATTTCAGCCGGTTCCACGGGCGCCGTTTTTGCCGCCTCGCTGGTGATGCTGGGGAAGATCGAAGGCGTTTCGCGGCCGGCCATCGCCAGCATCATCAACCTCAGCCATTCGCGTCTGCCGGCCCTGCTCCTGGACGCTGGCGCCAACGCCGACTGCCGTCCGCCGCACATGGTGCAGTTTGCCCAGCTGGGAAACCTCTACGCCAGCCGCCTCTTCGGCTTGGAATCGCCCCGCATAGGGCTGCTTTCCAACGGGACCGAGGATACCAAGGGCAACCGCCTGACGGTGGAAAGCCATCAGCTCCTCCGGCAATCCGGACTTAACTTTATCGGTAATATCGAGGGCAACGACCTGGTGAACGACGTGGCGGACGTCATCGTCACCGACGGGTTTACCGGCAACATCCTGCTCAAGGCGCTGGAGGGGCTGGGCGAGTCCATGGTCAGCCTCCATGGAACCGAAAAAACGCACACGACAGGCAATCCGCGCATCACAGGCAAGGCCCTCTCCGCAGCCGTAGGTTTGAGTTCATTCCTCAGAAACATGGACTACAGCGAGTTCGGCGGGGCATGTCTCTTAGGAGTCCGGGGTAATGTTATAATATGTCACGGGAGGAGCAAGGCCAAGGCCATCAAGAACGCCATCGGCATTGCCAACCGCACCGCCGAACGCGGAATAGCGCAGGCTCTCAGCGAGGTGAAATATGAACCCGGAGAATAAAAACCAGATTTATGACGTTATTATCGTAGGAGGAGGTCCGGCCGGGCTTTCCGCCGCCATTTACACCTCGCGCGACCGCCTGGACACCCTGCTCATCGAGAAGGGCATCACCGGCGGCATGATAAACGAGGCCACCCAGGTGGACAACTTTCCCGGCTTCCCCGAGGGCATCTCCGGCATGGACCTGACCTCCAGAATGTACCAGCAGGCGCAGAAATACGGCCTCAAGGACGTTAATGCCGAGGTAACCGGTATAGAGGCCAGGGATAAGCATAGCTTTGTTGTCAAAACCTCTGACGGGAAATATACCGCAAAGGCCGTCATCATCGCCGGTGGCTCCGATAAACAGAAGATGGACGCCCCAGGTGAGAAAGAATATGTCGGGCGCGGCGTCTCCTACTGCGCCACCTGCGACGCCCCGTTCTATAGCAACAAGGTGGTGGCCGTGGTGGGCGGCGGCAACTCCGCTCTATATGAAGCCATGCACCTGGCCAAATTCGCCGCAAAGGTGTATATCATCCACCGCCGCGACCAGTTGCGCGCCACCGCTGTAGTGCAGGAGCGCGCCAGGGCCGAGCCGAAGATTGAGTTTATCCTGAGCAGCGTGGTGGAGGCAGTGCTAGGCGGGGACTTCGTAGAGAAGCTGAAGCTCAAGAACGTGGCGACCGGTAAAACATCCGAGCTTAAACTGGATGGCGTCTTCGTAGCCATCGGGCTCAAGCCCAGCACGGGCTACCTCAAGGGGTTGCTGAGTCTCGATGAGTACGGCATGATAGTGGTGAACGACAGGATGGAAACCAGCGTGCCGGGCATCTTCGCCGCCGGAGACATACGCCATAACTCCATACGCCAGACCGTCGCCGCCGCCGGTGACGGGGCCATCGCCGCCCTGAGTGCCAAGAGGTGGGTGGACGAGGGGTAGCAAACAACCCCTCATTCTGAGTCCGCCTCTGGCGGAAAGAATCTGGCACGACTGGCAGCCTCTTACAGATTTATCTTTCCTTGGAACCCCGTAATTGTAGGGGCGAGTCATGACTCGCCCTCGCGCATTCTTCTCTCCCTTGAGGGGAGAGATAAGAGTGAGGGTGAAAGCATGGAGGATACCCCTCACCTTAAGTCCTCTCCCCCAAGGGGCGAGGAAAATGATATAACCCTCACCCTGGGATTATCACATCCCCCCGATGGAACTCGTGCTGAGCGAAGCGAATGTATCGGGACTCCTCAGAACGACAACACAAAGCAAGGACAAACGAATCCTCATCCGACTTTGAATAATAGCCCGAAAGAATCTCTTTTCTTGTTTAACTCCAACCCCTTATCTAGTATAATAGGGGTCTGAAAATCCCCCTGAGGTGAGTTGAGCATGAAAGTCATCTTTTTTAAAGACGTCCCCAACGTAGCCAAAGCCGGCGAGATGAAAGAGGTCAACGACGGTTACGCGCGCAACTTCCTCATCCCCAAGAAGCTGGCGGCGCTGGCCCACTCCGACGTCCAGCAGCACTTCGAAGCCGAACGCCGCGCCAGCGCGCGCCGCCAAGCGCAGGCCGAAGCCGATATGGACGCGCTGGCCAAAAAGATAGAGGGCAAGACCGTCACCCTCAAGGGCAAAGTGGGAGCCAAGGACCAGCTCTACGGCTCCATCACCAATAGCGACGTGGCAGACGGGCTTTCAAAGCTGCTGGGCACCGAGATTGACAAACGCAAGGTGGAACTGGCCGAGCCCATCCGCCATACAGGCACATTTGAGGCCGTCGTGCGCCTCAGCGGCGAGCTGACGCCCAAAATAAAGGTAAAGGTCACCGGCGAGGAGCCATAAAGTGGCTAACGACAGGCTGCCGCCTCACGATATAGACGCCGAAGAAGCCGTCAACGGCTCGCTTTTAATCGACGGCAAGAGCGTTTATCAGGTGGCCGTGCTGCTGCGCCCGGAGGACTTCAATTCCGAGGCCAACCGCTGGATTTACCAGGCGGCGCTTTCGCTGTATCACCGCGACGAGGCCATCGACCAGATAACCATAGCCCAGGAACTCGAGCGGCTGGGGCAGCTCGACAAGGTGGGTGGGGCGGCCTACCTGAACCACCTCATCTCCATCGTGCCGACCTCGCTCGATATCGAGCACTACGCCCAGATAGTTTACCGCCTGTCCATCATGCGCCAGCTTATCTCCGCCGCCGACAGAATATCGGTGATGGGCTATGACGCCGACCCTGACATCGCCTCTACGCTCAACAGGGCCGAGGACGTGCTCTTCCGGCTGCGCACCGAGCGCGGGCAGCTGGACTTCGTGCCTATAAAGAACATCCTAGACAAGTATTTCGAGGTACCCCCTCCGCCCGAAGCGGGCGTGCTGCAGCGCCTGCCGCACATCTACTCCGGATTTCGCGGGCTGGACGAGCTGCTGGGCGGGCTGCAGCGTTCCGACCTCATCATACTGGCCGGGCGCCCCAGCATGGGCAAGACTTCGCTCGCCTTGAACATCGCGCGCAACGCGGCACTGGAGCAGGGGGCTTGCGTGGCCCTCTTTAGCCTGGAGATGTCGCGCGAGTCGCTGGTGCAACGCCTGCTCGCCAGCGAAGCCGAGGTCAACTCCAAGCATATGCGGCTGGGGCTGAATACGGAGGAAGAGGAACGCGCCATCATGGAGGCGCAGGGCAAGCTGTCAACCGCCGCCATTTATATCGACGATTCGCCCATGCTGCGGGTGGTGGAAATGCGCAGCAAAGCGCGCCGCCTGCATTATGAGCGCCCGCTCGACCTCATCATACTGGACTACCTGCAGCTCCTGCAGAGCGAAGGCCGCATGGAAAACCGCGTGCAGGAGCTTTCCAACATCACCCGCGCCCTCAAGGCGCTGTCCAGGGAACTCAATGTGCCGCTCATCGCTGTTTCTCAGCTATCGCGCGCCGTGGAAGGCCGCACCTCGCACCTGCCGCAGCTATCCGACCTGCGCGAATCGGGCTCCATCGAACAGGATGCCGATATCGTGATATTCATCTACCGCGATGAAGTGTACTACAAGACCGAAGACGAATGGGCGCGCGACCACGCCGACCAGGAGTACCCGCGAGAGATGGCCGACATCATCGTAGCCAAGCATAGGAACGGGCCTATCGGCCAGGTGAAGGTGCGCTTCAAGAACTCCCTCACCAAGTTCGAGAACCTCTCCAACGCGGAGCCGCAGCTGCTATGAAATCCTTCGGCGGCTTTCCGGCCAACATGCAGTTCACCCCCATCCCAAACCTCTTTATGAACATGCTCATGCCGGGGATGGACAACCCCGAGCTTAAGACCATGCTGTATATCTTCCAGACGATATACGGCAAGAAAGGGACGCCGCGCTTCGCCACGCTCAGCGAACTCCTGTCCAACCCCTCTCTCACCGCCAGTTTACAGCACGAGGGGAAGAGCGGAGAAGAAAATATTAAGACGGCGCTGGAGTCGGCCGTCAAGCGAGGGGCTATTATATCGCTCGCGGTCACCCTCGACGGCAAACAGGAGAGCCTTTATTTCCTCAACACGGCCAGCGACCGCGAGGCGGTTGAGCGTATTAAAAGCGGCGAACTGAAGCTGCCGAAGATGGAGGCTGTCAGGCCCGCCGTCACGCCCACCGAGCAGAAGGACGTCTTCAGCCTCTACGAAGAGAACATCGGCATGTTGACGCCCATGATAGCCGAGGAAATCAAGGACGCGCTGACCCAGTACCCTGAAGAGTGGATACGGGACGCAGTCCGCGAAGCGGTGGATGCCAACAAACGCAACTGGCGCTATATTGCGCGCATACTGGAGCGCTGGACGACCGAAGGTAAGAAAGATGGAACGCATCGGCGAGATAATCAAAAAGAAGACCCCGACAAATACATCCGCGGCCCCTACGGCCACCTCATCCAGCGCTAAGACGGGGTCAAAGGCGGGAAAGGGCGATATCTGCCCTCTGTGCAGAGGGGCCGGCTTCGTGCATCCTTTGCTGCCAGACGGCGCGACGGACTACCGCAACGCCGTCCCGTGCAAATGCGGTAAAAAGGCCGAGGAAGGCAAGCGCCGCCTGCGGCTGGAGGAGTACTCCAACCTGGGAGCGCTCAGAAACCTCACCTTCGACAAGCTGTCGCCGCAGGGCAGAAACGGCGCCAGCGCCAGCCAGCAGCGCTTCAGCGCGGCATACGATGCCGCCAGGAAATTCGCCGCCGAACCGGCCGGATGGCTCGTTTTCATCGGCCCTACCGGCAGCGGCAAGACACATCTGACGGCCGCCATCGCCAACGAGCGCATCGGGCGCGACGCACCCGTCTTTTTCATCACCACCGCCGACCTGCTGGACCACCTGCGCGCCGCCTTCAACCCCGAGAGCGAGACGACCTACGACCGCCTCTTCGACCAGGTACGCAACACGCCGCTTTTAATCCTCGACGACCTGGGAATGCAGTTCGGTACGCCCTGGGCGCAGGAGAAGCTCGACCAGCTTTTGAACCACCGTTTCAGCCATGAACTTCCCACCGTTATCACGACCGAGAAACCCCTGGCCGAGATGGACGAAAGGCTGCGCAGCCGCCTGAGTGACGCAAAGTTATGTCAAATCTTCTCATTAGAAGAGGATACAGGAGAAGCGGACTATAACTGGGGGCCGGGGCTTGAGTTGCAAAAGAGCATGACCTTCGCCAGCTTTGATTATAAACGCGTCAACCTGCCGCAGGAGCAACAGGACAACCTCGAGAGGGCCTACCGCCTGGCGCTCGAATTCGCCAAGTCACCGGAGGGATGGCTCGTTTTCCAGGGGGCCACCGGCTGCGGCAAGACGCACCTGGCGGCGGCCATTGTCAACTTCCGCTACCAGGCCAGAAAACCGGCCATGTTTGTGGTGGTGCCGGAGTTTCTGGACCACCTGCGCTCCACCTTCTCACCCGAAAGCAAGGTGACCTACGACCAGATGTTCGAGCGCGTCAAGACCACGCCGCTGCTGGTGCTGGACGACTTCGGTGAGCAGAGTACGACACAATGGGCGCAGGAAAAACTGTACCAGGTAATAAACTACCGCTACAACGCGCAGCTTCCCACCGTGATAACCACCAGCCGGGCTCTGGAGGAACTGGAAGGCCGCATAAGCTCGCGCCTGGCCGACCACAAGATGAGCACGCCGTTTGCCATCATGGCGCCCGACTACCGCACGGATATACGCGCCAACGGACCGGTGAAAAGACCGTATGTGAAGAGGGGACGGGGGACGAGGGGGGAATAAGCCACAGGCAGAGGCAATAATAATATCTCTCCCTTGACGGGAGAGGCTGTTTTATTTTCCCCCTTTGGAAAAGGGGGATTCTCATAGAATCCAAACTCACAAATCCCTCTTAATCTCCCCTTACGAAGGGGAGAGACGGGTTGGGGAAGAGGTCAACTCAATTATGTTACTCCTCACTCAGGCTACATAGCACAGAACGGAAGTATATCCCTTATCTACACAACCACAGACAGCGTTACCACGCCGAGGTCGGGGCCGCCGACTTCCTGCGATATAGCCTGAGAAGTCATCTTGTTAACCATTTCACGCATCCGGTTCATATATTCTTCCGAAAGACCGGTGGCGGGGATGATGCTGATATCCTGCTCCGGCTCCCCTTCCTTATAACACACGCCGATTCGAAAAACGCTATGCTCGTAAGCATAGAAAGTGAGCTTTATGCGCGGGACACCGGCGGCGCCTTTTTCAAAACATTCGAGGCGAATGTTGCTAAGAGGATAATTGTCTTCGGCCTTGCTGCTTTCTCCCATATATATCGACAGTTTCATATTCGGCTGCGCATCCACTGCTGTCGTAACGGTCACGCTGCGGCGCGCCGGCAGATGGCTGCCTTTAGGGATGACGGCTATAAAATCCCCGCTGCGAGAGGCAAAACCCAGCGACCATTTAGAATTGACTGTCATAAGGAAAACTGTAAAGGATTAAGCCCGATGTGTCAATATCCGAAGGTGATTACTTCTGCTTGCCCATCCTGGCTATAAATTGCGCCGGAGTGAGGATGCTGATTCCTGCTTTTTTGATAACGTCGCGGTTCTCGAAAAAATGATTATCCCCCGTGACAAAGTAGTCTGCCCGCGATGAAATTACCGCCGCCAGGATAGCCGCATCGCCCGCTTCCAAGAGACTGGCCCAAGTCTTGATTTCCGCCGCCGATGGGTCGGGAACTATTTCGGGCGGTGAATTTACAAGCATGGCCTTCAAGACAGGTATTACCACCGGGAGTTTTTCCTTGACGGTGCGCACCAGTTCCTCAAGCACCTGCTGCGATATAACCGCCTTTATTTCGCCTTTAACAAATGCTTCGATAATAACACCGGGCGCTCCACCGTGCGAATAAAGCCCGGAAAAGATAACGTTGGTATCGAGGAAAACGCGTGTTTCAGGCGCGAGTGCCATAGCGCTCCCGTGCTATTTGCTGCCTTACGCGTCTCCCTGCTTGCTGCAAGTCTTCTTCGGAAACGCCGGATGCCTTGAATGCCCGCTGGATTTCCCGCAGGGAGGTTAGAGCCGCCAGCTTCCTCGGCCTGGCTATCAGAGCGGAACCTTCGATTGAAAATTCGAGGACATCGCCCGGGGCAATCCCCAGCCGGTCGCACAGCTCCGAGGGCAGCGTAACCTGTCGCTTGGGACGGATTACCACGTCTGACGCTCGCTTGGTCATAAACACCTCCCGTAAGATGTAGGATTTCCTACTTCTTACGGCATATTATCTTACAAGGGGAGCGGTTTGTCAACCAGGTCGTGGCTCTCCCATTAAACTCAATTCCTGCTCCAATATTGCGTAAAACCTGTCTCTCGCCTGGCGTTCGAACCAGGGCACATGCCCGCATTTTTCCAGCAGGATAAACCTGAAGTCCTTAAGAACGCCGGAGAGGGGAATCCTGACGCCGCCTTCGGGGTGGGGGTCGTAGTCGCCATGTATAGCCACCACAGGGCATTTGATGTCCTTGCCCAGCGCCAGCAGGGCTCCGCTGCGCCTTAGTGCCGCAGCCTGCGGCCAGACGGCTGAAAAGATGTCCCAGCGGCATTCGGCTTCGCTCGTGTGTGGTAACGGGTCGAAAGAGTCGACTCGGCCGAACAATTCGCCGACCCTCGCCATTAAAGCATCTTTATCGCCTTTATAGGCTAGGTTATCCAGCTCGGATTTGAGTGTCTGCATCTCTTCACGTTCACCGGAGTTCAACCGTTCGAAACGCGTGCGGTCGGTGTCAAAAGCATACTCCTGGGTGAAAGGGCCGCTGCTTACCAGAATCAATTTTGACACCAGCGAGGGATACCTCTCTGCCAGCATGAAGCTGAGCCAGGCTCCCCACGAGTAGCCGACCAGTATGACAGGGAGAGCGCCGTTCTCCATGAGCGCCTGCCTGAGTTCCTCTACTTCTCCGTCAATAGTAAGGGCGGTCTGTATTGGTTCCAGGACGCCTCTCGTCTCAGCCAGTTCTCTGGCCACCGGCGCCATTTCGCAGGGAGCGCCCGGCCCGCCGTGTATAAGAGCTATCTTGAATGGAGAATTGCCATATTTGTGCAGATTCATCATGATTTATTGTATCATTTGAGTCCAGAAGAGTTGGGACTTAATTCGGTGCCAAGGCATTTGACTAGCTGTGCGCGAGGCTTTAGCATATAGAGTTAATAAAGATATGCCGAAATCCATACGCTTTTTAAAGCCTCTGGTCTTATTATCGCTGGCGGGTTTATCCATCCTGGCCTCCTGCAGCCCGCCTATCCCTACCGGATACAAGACTTACTCCCTGCCCGATAAGGGCATCGCGCACCTGTCGTTCGAGTACCCGGCAGCTTTCTACGTCAGACTGGTACAGCTTCTCGATGACACCGGCTTCGAGAGGATGGATATCGACGGCCCATACTCCCGGCAGAACCGCGACCGGACTACCATGTGGGTGGCGGCCCAGAGATACCCCACCCCCACCACCGTGGGTGATATGATTCAGAATGCCATCAGCGCGGCCAGCGGGCTTTCCGGCTACAGGCAAATCGAGCGGTCCACCACCAACGTCAACGGGATGCCCGCCGAACAGCACACCTATTTTTTTTACTCCACGCGCTCCGACTATGAGATCAAAGTATTGGGGCTCAAGCCTTCCCCCATGGTAACCCGCGAGGTGTTTTTTACCTACAACGGCCTGCAGTGGACAGTCGGCGTGAGCGCCGATGAACGAACGGTAGACGCCGATACGCCCGGATTCGAGCACTTGCTGCAGACCCTTACCATGCTCCCATAAACAAGACATCGCGAGGATGCAGGAGCAAAACGGCTCAGATAATCCGAGGAGGATGACACGCTTTTTAAAATGGCAAAATGGCTCCTGCTTTAAAGTAAATTTTAGTCCATTTTGAGGAAAGGCTGAATATTGAGCGATTTAGAGATAGAAATTCACTGCCCTGATTGCGATGCAGCCATGAATGTGATGCTCAGCCAGATAGCGAGGGAGGAATCGGTAACCTGCCCCGCCTGCAAGAAAGTCATCCACATGAAACCCGACCCCAAACCGAGCCCCGAAGAGACAAAAAAGCTCAGCCAGTCTTTCGAGAGCATCAATCAGGCAATGCGTAAACTAAAAGAAAAGCCCTGAAATATAAACCCAAATCTGTGTTGTCAGAGGTCTGCGTAGCTCGCTCCGGCGGTATCAATGTGGAAATAGAATCTCGCCGAGCCCGAAAACGAGGACGTTAAACCCGAGGACCGTCGCAATCATAACGAAAATGGCCCGCTCCTTGCTCATGATGATGGCTACCAAACCCGTGATAAAGGCAGCCACACCGCAAAGGGCGGACGCCAGCATAGGAAGAGCCAGCGCCATGTTGCTGAAAAATGTGTCGCCGCCGCGCGCCCCTGAGGCGGCGATAATCAAAAACAGGACCAGAAAGAAAAAGAAGGCTACGATGAGGCCGACCGCCCAGCGGCCGAGAAGCGTGCGGGGTATAAATATATCTTTCATATCTTGGCCCCGTTTTGAGTATAATCGCATTCGAATGCTCTGTCTAGTACCAAACTGTAGATTGCTGCCGCTCAGACCATCTTACGCCATGCTGCGGCCTCGAACTTGCCATCCGCCCTGCTTTTAGCCTAGAATATAGCAACTCAATATCAGCGAGAGACCTGTGCTTATCAACACTCCGGTGCTGGTGCTCAATCAGAGCTACGAACCCCTGAACATCTGCCAGGCACGCCGAGCGGTAGCCCTCGTGCTTGAAGGCAAAGCGGAGATGCTGGAGGATGGCCTGGGATACTTCCACAGCTCACGCGCGGCCTACCCCATTCCCTCGGTAATAAAGCTGGACTACATGGTGCGCCGCCCGCGCTCGGAAAGAAAGCTGACGCGTGTGGGGGTGTTTCACCGCGACGGATTCATCTGCCAGTACTGCGGGCGGGAAACGACGCTGACCATAGACCACGTCATACCGCGCTTCCAGGGTGGGCGCCACACATGGGAAAACGTGGTAGCCGCCTGCATACCGTGCAACAGGCACAAGGCGGGGCGCACGCCGGAGCAGGCCAATATGAGGTTGAAACAGGTCCCGGTAAAGCCACGGGAATCAAATGCCTTTTATATACCCCACCGCTACGTGGGCAACATCCCCAGGTGGCAGAAATACCTGCTGCATTACGTCACCAGCTAAAGAACACCCGGGTTCGCCTCATCTGATAGTTCAGTCGATTTTTCTTCTGCCATTGGAGCCTCGACTTCGGAGGCTTTTTCTCCATTCGGATTGGCTGGTTGAGAGGATGCCTCCGGTTCCACCTGCGAAGCGGCTTCAGGTATCTCCACAGGCCTGACCTCCGTTGAAGTTGTCTGTTGAGCTGCGGGCCTCGCGGGCTGAGGACGGGGCTCGAAGGGTATCAGCTTTACCTTGGCCGCCGGTACTTCCAATCTTACGCCGGTCTCATACTCTACCAGGATGTTCTCTTCCAGGGTATTGTGACCCACCACCACGGCAGGGCCGGCTTCTGTCATAACGCGCTGGCCTTCGCGCGGCATCTTTTCCTTGATGGCGCGGTACTGTTCGCATTCATAGCCCAGGCAGCACAGCAGACGCCCGCAAACTCCCGAGATTTTCATGGGGTTGAGGGGCAGGTCCTGCACCTTGGCCATTTTGATGGAGACCGGGGAAAACTCGTCCAGAAAAGTGGCGCAGCAGTGCTCACGCCCGCAGCGCCCGAAACCGCCCAGCAGCTTGGTCTCGTCGCGCGGCCCGACCTGGCGCAGCTCCACGCGCACCTTGAGGTTATGGCTGAGCTCACGCACCAGCTCGCGAAAATCGACCCGTCCCTCTGCGCTGAAAAAAATGGTGAGGTGTGAGGCATCGAGGTTATACTCAGCCGAGATAAGCTTCATGGGCAGCCCGAGTTTAGCCACCAGACGCACTGTCTCGTCGAGGGCTTCTTTCTCTTTGCCGCACAGGCGGCTGGCTCTCTCGATATCCTCGGGAGTCGCGAGTCGTACCACCGGCTTGAGTGGCCCGGCCAGTTCCCCCGCGGCCTCGGTGGTGGTAAAGACCACCGCGCGTCCCAGCCCCAGGCCGCTCGAAGTTTCTACCACCACGTTATCGCCCAGCTTGAGCTCCATGCCGGCCGGATCGAAATGGTATACCCGGCCGCTTTTGCGGAAGCGCACTCCAACGATTTCTGCCATATTATCTCCCTAAGGTTTGACAAATTTTTTATGAGCCGCGGGCATATCCAGTATGAGCACCTCCAGCACCAGGCGCGGGCTGGCGTTCTGCCTGAGTTGTTTGCGGGCCAGGCCGATGGCACCGATAGCGGCGCGTAGCTGACTTATGTTAAATCCATCGGCCAGCGTTTGCAAGCGGCCCGCGTAGTCCAGATTGGTAATAGACTCCGGGAGGCCCGCTTTGACCAGCAGGATGTCGCGCCACAAAGACATCCATTCTTGCAGCGTTTCCTGCACCTCGTCGCGTTTCTGGCTGAACCTGGCCGACAGCTCGCCGGCATATTCGAAGCGGGTTTCAAAGTTTCCCAAGGTGACATCGATAAGACGCTCGATGCGTTCCGCCCGGCGTTCAAGCAGGCTTTCGTCGGCTATTGCCGCCATAGCCCAACCGGGCCGCCCCCGGCACAGACGGCCGAGCAGCCGCGCCTTTTCAGCGGCTGCGCCCTGTTTCAGCAACTCTCCTTCGATTTTTCCAGCCGCCACGGGCTTGAGGTCGAGCCTCTGGCAGCGCGATATGACCGTTTCCGGCAGCCGCGCCGGTTCACTGGTAAGCAATATGAAAAGCACCTTTGGCTGCGGCTCTTCGAGCGTCTTGAGTAAACAGTTGGCCGCTTCCGATGATAACAGCTCGGCTTCGCCGATTATAAAAACGCGGTACCCGCCCTCGAAGGGAGGCAGATTGGCCCAGTGCTGGATGTCTTCGCGTACCTGCTTGATGCTTATCTCGGTGCGCGAACGCGCCTCATCGTCAGAGGAAGCCGCACCCAGGGCAACCACCTGGACGTCAGGATGGGAGAGAGAGGCAATCCTCTGACACTGTGAACAGACGCCGCAGGGGGCTTCGGGAGAAGAGCAGTTAAGCGCCTGGGCCAGCGTGAGAGCCAGAGTCATCTTACCCATGCGCGGCGGCCCGCTGATGAGATAGGCGTGTCCCAGTTTGCCTTTCTCCAGACTGCGTTTGAGCCGGGCCACCGCTGTTTCGTGTCCTACCACCGGCCACATGAGATAGCCTCCAATCCTACAGCAGGTCGCAGTGGGTGAGGTCCTGGAATGTCTCGCGCCTGCGGATGAGGCGGTCGCGGCCGCCAGCCAGCATAACTATAGGCGCCTTGAGAGAGGCGTTGTAGTTACTGGCCATGGGGATGCAGTATGCACCGCAAACGGGTATGGCAATAATGTCGCCGGAAGCCACCGGCGGCAGCTTGATGTCGCGTACCAGTATATCCCCCGATTCGCAGAAACGCCCCGCGATGGTCACCGCCGCCATATCTTTTTCATTCATCCGGCCCGCCAGCACGGCTTCATAGCGGGAGCTGTAGAGCGCCGGGCGAATGTTGTCGGCCATGCCCCCGTCCACCGCTACGTAGCGCAGCGGCCCGGCCACGTCCTTGATATTGCCGGCCCGGTATAGGGCCACGCCGGCCTGCGCCACGATAGAGCGCCCCGGCTCGATGACCAGCCCCGGCAGCGTCAGCTTGAGCTCCTGGCACTTCGCAGTTATGCGGGAGGTGATATTATCGGCGTAGTAGGAGATTTCCGGCGCCTGGTCATCCAGGGTATAGGCCACTCCGTATCCCCCGCCGATATTGAGCTCCTCGAGCTCGAAGCCATATTTTCTTTTCATATCGGCGGCCAGCTCCAGCACCAGGTCGATGGACTCGAGGTACGGGTAGACATCGGTGATAAGCGAGCCTATGTGGAAGTGCAGCCCCACCAGGTTGACCGAGGGGGCCGCCAACGCCCGCGAGATGGCTTCCTCGGCCATATACATGGGAAAGCCGAACTTGCTGCCCGCTCCGCCGGTGACGATATGGCTGTGGGTATGAGCCTCGATGCCTGGTGTGATGCGCAGCAGTATATCGGGGATGTGACCGCTCTCCTCGGCGAGGGCAGTGAGCATGGCCAGTTCGTCCAGACTGTCCACCACGATGCGCCCGATATGGCGCTTGAGGGCGACTTTAAGTTCTTCAACGGACTTGTTGTTGCCATGGAAATAGACCATATCCATGGGGAATCCGGCAGAATCGGCTATGAAAAGCTCGCCGCCCGATACGACGTCGATGCCCAGCCCTTCCTCTTTGAGCAGATTGGCTAGGGCGCCGGAGAGGTAAGCCTTGCTGGCATAGAGCACGGTGGTGTCGGCATAGCGTTTGCCGAACTCGTTTTTAAAATCACGGCAACGCTTGCGCAGGGTGGCTTCGTCGAAAAGATAGAGCGGTGTGCCGTATCTGGCAGCCAGTTCCGTGGTATCGCACCCGCCGATGACGAGGTGTCCGGCCTTGTTGACCTCTGATGTGATGGGGAAAAGCGTAATTCTGCTGTTCATGCTTTCTTATGATAGCAAGCAGGACGATTTCACGTCAATGCGATGAGAGACATAATACCAGCCGGAACCTACAGGTATACCTGTAGCATAAGGGCGTTTTATTTTATTCGTTTTCTTGAGTCCTTTGGAAATGCGATAAATTTACATTGCAATGGATGTTTGTATTTGCTTTTAGCTAGTTATCTTAACCTTCTCCACCACGTTGAGAAGGGCAAAGTACCTACAAACCAAATTCCGAAGCCAGCCAGAGAAATCTTTAGCCAGCCATATTTTGCAATTAACTGCATCACTTTTATTGAATGATGAAAAGCAGTGGGTATTCCACCAGATAAACCATCATAAAGAAGCGCATTGGCCCCACCAAAACCCATGGCAAACAGTACTTTCACTGACCCATCCAACAGACCACCCCAAAGAGCTCCAAGAAGCGCCAACCCAGCAATACCGCCTAGGAATATAAATCTGGTTGCGCTATAGCGTTTGAATGGAGCTAGTAATACTCCGAATAGACCACCAACAATTAGGGCTGTGGCAATCACAACAGCGACGCCTCGCACATAATCGCTGAAATCACCGAATGACCAGACAGCATTCCACCAGAGTTTGAAGATGCTCTGATTTGAGCGATTCTGCAATACTGGCAGAAAACCTACCCAAAGAATAAATGCACCGATGAGACCAACAGCCAGAATATACAAGCGTAAAAAGAAGTCTCTGACACTTCGTTTGAAGGAGTAGGATAGCGCTATCTTTTTCTTGGATTTATATTGAGGTTTCAGTTTTGGAGGTTTGGCGAATTCCTTGTGGCAACTAAGGCATTTATTGCCGTCAAAGTAAGTTTCATGACCGCAATTGGGGCAGAAGGCATTCCGATAAGCGGATTCCCGAACAGGTTGGCTTGTTGGTCGTGGTTGTTCGCTTTTAGTTTCTTGTTTTGGTTTGGATTCCGACTGCGGCTGAACAGGATTTTCTCTTTTGATGTTTTCTGGATTATTATTTATATCAGCCTGCTTTGGTTTTGGATGAAGTTCTTGGTGGGTGTAAGTTCTACCACATTTTTTGCATTTCCACAGTAAAACTAGCTTATCAAAATACAGGTTGGATTTATCTTGTGGGCAAACCTCTTCTGACAATTCCAAATCTGCTCTCTTTTCAACCTGTGTTGGCTTCACAAAAGCGAACGTTTTTCGGCAACTATTGCTTGGGCATTTCCATTTTTCGGAAGCTAAATCGTACCTGAGAAACGGTTTAGCCTCACATTCTGGGGATGGACAACTTAACGAATTTTGCTTGCAACGCCAGCAATTCACCGCCTTTGGGCTTGGATTCAAAGCTCCACATTGAGGATTGCGGCATCTAGTCAAAATTCCATACTCTGCCGCTTGGTCTATCATATCCATCATACGCCAATGCCACTTTGCGTCGCTTAACCTTTCGTCTCTTTCAGGTTGGGACAATTCTTCAATATTCATGCAGCTTGAAGTGAGTTTATCTTGAGGACAAAGGAAAGGTTGTGTGTAGAACTTTCGGCAGAAGGAGCATTGAGTGCTAGAAAATAGCTCTAGCTTTTTACGCAATTTTTCAGGAATAGCAACATCATGAAATCTTTTTATATCGCTTGGAACAGCAGGGTTGAATTGGCATCCGCAATGCGTGCAACGCCAGTAAGGAAAATTGGTCTGGATAACATCGTAAGCCCAACAATCTGGGCATTCGGCAGGGCTCTTATCGTATTCAGCTCTTGAATTGGGGTTGCTAATGACTTGGTACGCTTGGTTAATCTTTTTAAAAAGTTCGTGAGCTTTCGCATCTGGATTTTTGTCTGGATGGTATTGGTTTGCTAGCTTGCGATATGAGGCGGTAATCTCTTGTGGAGTTGCCTGGCGGCTTACCTCAAGTATTTTATAATACTGAAACGCCCTTATATTTTCTACCACCAAATTGTTTTATCCATTTGGTACAGAGTAGCCGTAATTATAGTATGCGAAATCTCAATACACAATAGGTCAATGCGGTTTTGCCGATTGAGAAACCTAATTGGCAAATAAGCACTTCTACCCTATAACATTAGCCCGAATCATCTCCTAAATCTGGCTTTTGTTTTACGCGCCAGCCGTGGGACAGAACCTCAATAAAATCCCTGCCTGATTTTATGTAATAAATTTTTAACTATTTATCGAGCCGTTTTATGACTTCTTCATGTCCGGTGCTTACAATTAAGCAAACTGGAGAAAGGGGAGGCCCGATAAATGCTATGGCAGATGGAAAGAAACCCGGAATCAAAGTGACCAAAAACGGCCCTTATATTGTGTCCGGCGCAGTGCCGCTGTCAAAGCAGATTATTGTAAGCGATGCGAAGGGAGACCCTCTGGAATGGCGCACCAGCCAACAATATCCCGCTCAGGAAATCTATGCCCTCTGCCGCTGCGGGCGCTCCAAAAACAAGCCCTTCTGCGACGGGACTCACACCCGGGTGAATTTCGACGGCACGGAAACGGCCAACAACACCCCTTATCTCAAAAAAGCCGGGAGGATAGAGGGCCCCGAGCTCTCGCTCACCGATTGCGAAGAGCTGTGCGTGGGAGCGGGTTTCTGCGACAGGGACGCGGGAACCTGGAGTCTGGTGGAAAACTCCCAAAACCCCGAGGCTAAAAAAATCGCCATAGAAGAGGGGCAAGATTGCCCCTCAGGCCGCCTGGTGGTCTGGAACAAGCAAGGCCAGCCGCAGGAACCGGAGTATGAACCCTCCATCGGGCTTATGGAGGACCCGGAAACCGGCGTGGTCGGCCCCATACTGGTGCGCGGCGGTATCCCCATCGAATCCGCAGGCGGCATGGTCTATGAAAAACGCAACCGCGTTACGCTATGCCGCTGCGGGCGTTCCAAGAACAAGCCTTTTTGCGACGGCAGCCACGCAGATTAATTGATTCCGAGTGAAAGTTATTGGTCTATAAGGAGGTAAAATGAAAAAGCTGGCCAAACTCGTTTCTATAATTTCGGTTTTGGTGTTAGTTTTGCTCATTCCGCTGGGTTGCACAACCGGGCCATCCGGTATCCCGGGGCTAGGCATTAAAAGCGGGGCCATTGTTGATGGCCACCTTATATTGACCTTGACGAACGACCAGACCGTCGATGCTGGATCGGTAATTGGACAACAAGGTCCTCAGGGTGTTCCTGGACCGACTGGAGCGACGGGTCAAAGGGGTGCAACAGGCCCCGCTGGGCCGCAAGGCTCCGCTGGACCACAAGGCGCGCAAGGTCAAACGGGTGCCCAGGGAACCCAGGGCTCTCAGGGTTCTGTGGGCCCGGCAGGTGTCAGCGTTACCGGAGCAACAATGGTCAGTGGGCATTTAGTACTCACTCTTTCTTCCGGTCAACAAATTGATGCTGGAGCTATAACTGGCGCTCAAGGGCCTCAGGGTGAGCCAGGTCCGGCTGGAGCGCCAGGTCCTCAAGGCTTACAAGGCCCACAAGGAGCTCCAGGACCGACGGGCGTCAGCATTACAGGCGCATCTATAAATGGCAGCGGGCATCTGATTCTTACACTTTCGTCCGGACCCGATATTGATGCAGGACTGGCAACAGGACCCCAGGGCCCCATCGGGCCAACAGGGGCGACAGGTGCCACGGGAGCTACAGGCCCCACTGGCGCAACGGGCGCGACCGGGGCAACCGGTCCGCGCGGCATCATGGACTATTCTGATTTTTATGCTTTGATGCCCCCTGATAACTCAGCGACTATTGCAGTTGGCGCTCCTGTACTATTTCCTCGACCTGGAGCTACGAATAACGTAATTATCCGTGATGTTGGGGCTCCTGATTCTTCATTTGTGTTGCCTGTCATCGGTGTTTATCAGGTCATGTTTCAAGTGAGTGTGGCCGAAGCGGGACAACTGGTTTTAGGTCTCGATTCGGGAAGTGGAGTTGTTGAACAAGCATATTCGGCAGTTGGTCGCGCAACTGGTACCTCTCAGATTGTAGGAATGTGTCTTGTGACTACTACAGCCGTCAATTCCAAACTCTCTGTTCGTAATCCTTCAGGCAATATCGCTGCGTTAACCATTACACCGAACGCGGGAGGAACGCTTGCTGTTACAGCGCATCTTATTATCATGCGCATCCAATAAACTATGTGCATGTGCTAAAAAATATAGGGAGGTGTCTTTAGTTTAGACGTAACGTTTATGTAAGCGATACGGATAGCATTACCCGCTCTGTAGATTCTAAGACGGGAGTCCAACCCGGGACTCCCGTCTTTATATTCCAAGTTGGTGATTTTATCCACTGTCAATTCTGATGCTATAATAATCCAACAATCCAAATATAGGGAGTGAGTCATGTCGGAAACACTGGGGAAAATGGAAAAACCGGAGGCCAGCCAGTTCAAAAACGGGCGCAAGCTTTTCTTCGTGCCGCTCGTCTTCAAGCCCATGGAGGAAGACGCCGCCCTTTCCGAGCTGACGGCTAAGTATTGGGGTGAGGTGGAAAGCCATCTGGCCAACCTGGAATCCAAGCTCTCCGATATTAAGAAGATATACCACGAGTTGCTGCCGGGTGAAGATGGCGTTAAGCAACTGGAAAATCTGAGCATCGGCAGTCACCGCATCGTTGAGGCTCTAATGGGCAAAGGCGCAACTTTAACGGAGGTCGAGGACAGCGATATCCTGGGGGAATTTATGGAGTGGGGACGCTGCCTGTCACTCGACCTGAGGAGCCCGGTTGTCTTCGCGAAAGTTTTTGAAGCCTACCAGGAAGCCCAGCGCAAGCGCAACGAGCACATCGCCAGGCGTATCGACGAAACGTTGCAGGCGGATGAGAGCGCCGTCCTTTTCATGCGCGAAGGCCACCACGTGCAGTTCCCCGCCGACATACAGGTATTCTACGTGGCCCCGCCCAGCCTGGACGCCATCCAGCGCGCCCTGCGCGAGCGCCAGGAAAAAACCTACCGTGAAGAAGCCAGCCGTGCTCGTAATGAGGCGGAGAAAACGGGGGGCAAACCGCAAACTGAGGACGATAACCCTGAAGAGGGAAAGGCTTAGGCGCTTCCCTCATTTTTAACTATCCCTGCTTTGGGGAAACTGCACCCTACCTCTGGTACAAACCCATCAATTCAGCCTCGGCCAGAACATGTCCCCTGGTGGCGTCCTGCACGTGATGACGACCAACATTGGAAGACAGCATAAGAGGCTGGTCGAGCGCATAGAGTTTAAAATGATAGTGATGCGGCTTGCCGGGCGGAGGGGCGGGACCCATATATCCGGCAGCGCCGCTGTCGTTCTTCCCCTGAATAGCCCCGCTTTCCAGCCGTTCACGGCGGGGCATTCCTTCGGAAAGTCCCTTGCTTTCAGCGGGCAGGTTGAAGATGACCCAGTGGGTGAAGCCGCCGGGACGGGAGGCGTCGGGGTCGTGGACGATGAGTGCCAGGCTGGAGGTTTTGGCAGGCGCGCCGCTCCAAGCGAGCGCGGGCGAAACATCCTGGCTGTCGGCGGTGTAGCGGGCGGGGATGCGCTCCCCTTCCTTAAAGGCAGGGCTGGAAATAACAAGCGACATATCCAACCTCCTTGTGAGAGAGTTTAGATGCGGTTGATAATCTCCTTCAGGCTGCTGATTTTTTCCGAGGCGGGGATCTCTTCGAAATAGCCGCCGCGGTCAAGCAGGAGTGCCTGCATGCCGGCGCCTCTAGCGCCCTGCACGTCCACCACCCACTGGTCACCGACGTATAGCGCCTCGCCGGGCGCCACTCCCATGCGCTCCGCTCCCAGTCTGAATATGTCGGCGTGCGGTTTGCTCACGCCAGCCTCCTGTGAGGTCAGGCGTACTTTTAATAGAGACAGTACACCCAGCTTTTCCAGCAGAGGGGAAATATCCCTGTCCGCATTGGAGATGAGCCCGAGCGACAGTTTCCGGGCGGCGAGGGCAGCGAGCGCGGGCAACACGTCGTCGAACAATACCAGTTCGTATTTTGCCTTCTTCATGTCAGCCAGTATGTTTTTTATCAGTTCAGGGGTTGGAGCGATGCCGGCTTCCTTGAGGACTACCGTCTGATAGCTCACCCAGAGCGCCATGGTTTCTTCTTCGTTACGTTCTTTGAGTGGTATTTTGGACGTCTCACGATAGAAGAATTCGTCAGCGGAGACCAGTGGCCGCCTGAGTGATTTGGCGGATACCTTGACACCTATGCGCCCCAGGGTGCCCGCCACGGCTTCTTCCCTGGGAGGTTCATAACCCATCAGTGTGTGGTAAAGGTCGAAAAATACAGCTTTAATCATCGTTTTTCAATCCGGATTATGCCATGCAACCTTCCCATTTTAGCCAAAAAGCATGCCTCTGTAAAGAAAAAGGAACTTTTGTCACGTGGCTCAACAAAACTTATTTCTAAAGCTTCATAAGTATTGACAGAAGCTCATACCTGATATAGAATACAGCAAATGCAATCGTGATTCGGATGGCGCACTAAAATGCGCCAGGGTTTTGGTGTGCCAGCTAAAAGACAGGAGTGAAACATGGGTAATAATACGAAAAAATCGAATGAAACCAGGACCACCGTGGGTGTGAAACAGAGCACCAAGGACAAGCTCGACCGCAACCGCGCGCCAGGGCAATGCTACGACGGCTTTATCTGCCAGTTGGTCGACCTGTGGGAACAGTCAAACGACACTAAAAAACGAGTCCGCTAGGAAACCCGGACCGGGGGTATACGTTCAAGAGACGGCAGTCACAAGCCGTCTCTTTTTTTGTTCAACTGATGGCGGGCAGTATCCATTGACCGCCATCCCCTCCTTTTGAACCAAAAAGCCTATTTAATATTATTACCGGCATCTTTTTTCTTCATCAAGCTGGTGCTATATTACTCCTAAATAAATAACTATTGAGGTCTTTTTGGATATTGACTTTCGAATTCGAGGGGTGTACCTTTAGCGTAAAGACCGAAGATGTGCTAGGGGGTGGTATCGTGATAAAGCATAAATTTACCTTTCTGTGCGCTTTGGTGCTGTTGCTTGGCTTAGGTATTATTGCAGCCGTGCCAGTTATGGGGGCAGCAAATACATACTATGTAGCCACTACCGGGCTCGACAGCAATATTGGCAGCGCAGGTTCACCCTGGCTAACTATCCAGCACGCTGTCGATACGGCGGCCGGGGGCGACACCATCAACGTAGCGGCAGGGACGTACACCGAGCAAATACTGATACAAAAATCTCTTACTATTATCGGCGCTGGAGAAGCGACAACATTTATACAGGCCCCCGCCGTAAGGACAGGTTCGGTCACCCAGGTCGCCTCGGACACGATCATTCACGATTATCTCGTCGCAGCATACGCCTCCAGCGGCACAATTGACGTTCGCATACAGGGCTTTACGCTCGACCTGAACGGAAAAAATAAAACAGCGGGCACCGGACAGATGGACGGGGTGTTCTTCCGCGACGTCAAAGACGCC
Organism: Dehalococcoidia bacterium; assembly: GCA_003597995.1. Classification (NCBI taxonomy): domain Bacteria; kingdom Bacillati; phylum Chloroflexota; class Dehalococcoidia; species Dehalococcoidia bacterium. Next base: position 2,221 of record QZJY01000010.1, on the reverse strand, counting down.
GGAGGTACGATGGCCGGCCTCTTCTCTAGCACGATCCACAACTTTGCCGCTACGCCGGACTATGAAGGCTTTGGCGTGGTGGTGTACGGCGATTCTCTCCTGACACTAAATGATAATGACATCAGTGATTATACGCGGGATGGGATCGGCATCAATCGTCACAACGGTTCAGGGCTTGATCCAAATGTTACTATCAACGCCAACACCGTCACGGGCTCAGCCGCGCCGTTAAACGGCATCAGTATAGACACAGTCACTGCCGGCGCTGTGACAAACAATACCGTAACCGGGCATACGCGCTCTGCTCCGTGGGCAGGCGGGGGTATTGTCCTCTGGGGATGCACCGGGGTACCTGTCACCGGCAATAACGTCAACGGCAACTTCTACGGCATCGACCTTGAACCGGGTACCCATGATGTAACCATCTCCGGCAACGTACTGACCAACAACATCAAAAGAGCTATCAGCTTAAACGACGCCGATAATAATACAGTATCCGGCAACACGATCAACGGCCCCGCCGGTGGAACAGATGATGTCGGGATTGGTTTGGCCAACACTTCTACGGGCAATATGATCGGGGGCGCAACCCCGGCAAACGGGAATATCATCACGATGGCCACAACTGGTACAGCGAATCTCTATGCGATTTACATGCAGGCTGACGTGGCCGCAGGCAGTAACACTATCCGATATAACACCATCACCGGCGGACAGCGCGCGGTGCAGTTCGACGGCCCTCCTGGCATTACCGGCACCACCACCATATCGAACAACACCATTTCCGGGCAGGCGTTCGGCGGCATTACCGCTTATAATAACGGCAGTCTGATCATTACCAACAACACCTTGACCGACACGGTCAGGCCCATTGAGTTCTTTGGTTCAATTAATGTCAATATTGATGGGAACACCATTAATGGTGCAACCTATGACGGCATAAATGCAGGGAGTGCCTCCGGAACTGAGACAATTCAGAACAACAGGATTTACAATATTCCGTCTGCCAACGGTATCCGTGTACAGAATGGTAACAACAACGTAGTCATTCGGGGGAATGAAATATATAACTCCTACAATGGTATCCTGACAGATTCTAACGTTTCGGGCACTCAGATTACCCGTAACCACATACACGACAATACTTATGGCTCTGTCTACATCAACAGTGGTATCGGTACCATTGCCACAATAACGGGCAATACCATCGAAAACAATCCGCGAGGCGTTGAGGCTAATCCAGGTGGTGGGACCATTGTGGCTCACAACAATAACTTCGTCAACAATACCTATGGCGCGTTGTTCCTCTATTCCAGTGGTACGTTGCTCTTCGATTACAACTGGTGGGGCGACGCGTCGGGACCTAACGTTGATGGCTCCGGACCGGGGCTCGGAGCAACGATATTAACCAACGGCTTCACCGTGCTTACGTACGCACCCTGGCTCACTGGACCGGCAGGATCCACCGTAGTCATCTCGGGTGGTACCCCTTCCACCTACGGAAATTCGGTGACGTTCACTGCTACTGTTTCAGGCGGTTCACCTACGCCAACTGGAACAGTGCAATTTATGGATGGGCTTAGTCCTATGGGCTCGCCGGTTCTCCTCGGTGTTTCCGGTAGTAACGGGGTGGCTAGCTTAACTTTACCATGGCCTACCAATGGCTGGCTCTATGTCGGACTTCATTCCATAACGGCATTCTACTCCGGAGATATTAGTTTTGCTGCCAGCGATAATACTGGTTCGCCATTGTCCCATACAGTGACCGCAAGGCCTATCACGGTAACGGCTAATCCCCAAGTTAAAGTGGTTGGCGCTACCGATCCGGCGTTGACCTATGTTGTCACCTCCGGCTCCCTGGCCGGCTCCGACACTCTTAGCTTGACTCGCGTAGCCGGTGAAGCGGTGGGCTACTACCCGATTTTGGTGGGCCTCTTCAGCGAAAGCGGCAACTATAACTTAACCTACATCGGCAATAATCTGATTATTTATCAGCCTGTGATCACTGCGCCGCCGACAACGACGACTACGCCGCCGACAACGACGACTACGCCGCCGCCGACGACTACACCGGTAACCACGCCGACTACGCCGCCGACCACGACGGCGACTACGCCCCCTCCCAACAAGATTGTCTTCACCACCGGTGCCCAGGGAGGAATGGCTGGCAATGTTTCTGCCATGATGAGCATTCAGGTACAGAATGCCTCTGGCACTCCGT
>QZJY01000009.1 GCA_003597995.1 Dehalococcoidia bacterium | reverse complement strand
CTTGCCGGTTTTAATGGCGCCGCTCGAGGCGCTCTTGCCCGGTCCGGCGGGAAATAGGCTGACGACGAGGATAAAAGCCACGAAAACGCCGACCCAGGACACCAGGGAGGTCCGCATTTTCCTGAACAGCGATTTCCTGGTGAGCAGGGGGAAAAGCAGCAGCAGGACTAGTCCAGCGAATCGCAGGAAAGAGAACCCGTCCGCCAGCATCACGCCGCTGAGGATGGCTAGCACGGCCCAGACGGCCCAGAACAGAATCGATTTACCGGAGGGTGTGTTTCCTCCAGTCGGAGGAGGCATGTATGGCGGTGGAGCGCTTGAATAGGACGGAGGTGGTTGTGGGGGAGGAGGCACATATTGGGGCGCGGGAGGAACAGGAGGCTGGAAAGAGGCGGGCTCTGGTGCAGGGCTAGCAGGAGTTATCGGTTGCCCGCAGGATGCGCAGAAGCCTGCGCCGGGGTTGATGGGAGTCCCGCAGTTGGAACAGAACCTGCCCGTTTGCTCCATAGAAGCCTCCTTAAAACGGCGTTACGAGATTATACATCATAACGTCAATAGCCGGCTGCTTACAAACGATACCTGCGCTTAGCCCCGGGGGTCGAGCTAAAGAGAATGAATGTTCGCGTTCTTGGCCACCGACCGCTGAAAGTAATTGCTAATAGCTAATCTCCGGTATATTCGTTTCGTTTATACCACCGGCCCGCAAACCAACCACGAATAACCGCAGGCAAGGGTATTGCCATCGCCGGCTTCAAGCCTTATAATCAGGGCTGCGGTTAAAAAAAGCAGCCGTAACCTTGGACAGCAAGTCAAAGGCGAGGGCCATCAGGCCCTCTTTTTTTATATACGGAGCATTACGCATGGCAGACATCCAGATAGACAAGCGAGCCGAGCGCGAGAAGCGCAGGGTGGCCCTTTCCTCCGTGGTGGCGGCCATATTCCTCACGGGGTTCAAGCTAACCGTGGGTCTGATGACGCGCAGCCTGGGTATACTCTCCGAGGCCGCTCACAGCGGCCTGGACCTGGTGGCCGCCGGCGTGACGCTCTTCGCTGTACGCGCCTCCGACCGCCCGGCTGACGCCGACCATCCCTACGGCCACGGCAAGGTGGAGAACTTCTCGGCCCTCGTCGAGACGCTGCTGCTTTTCATCACCTGCGGCTGGATTATCTACGAGGCGGTGCAGCGGCTTTTCTTCAAGTCGGTGGAGGTGGAGGTCAGCTACTGGAGCTTCCTCGTCATGGGGCTGTCTATCGCCATCGACGTGACGCGCTCGCGCGCCCTCATGAAGGCGGCCCGGAAGCACGGCAGCCAGGCGCTGGAAGCCGACGCTCTGCACTTTTCCACTGACGTCTGGTCTTCCTCCGTGGTCATCGCCGGACTGATAGCCGTCAGCATCGGCGAACTCATAAAGAATAGCAATCCGGGGCTGGCCTCATGGCTCTTCCGGGCGGACGCCATTGCCGCCCTGGGCGTGTCCGGCATTGTCATTTACGTTAGCATGCGTATGGGTCGCCGTAGCATCAGTACGCTGATGGACCGCGCCCCGCAGGGCATCAACGCCGCTGTCGAGCGGGAGGTGGCCTCTTTGCCCGGCGTGGTGGCTGTGGACCGCATCCGTTCGCGCCAGAGCGGGCCGGCCGTCTTTGTGGACATGACGCTGGCCGTGGCGCGCACTGCCAGCCTGGAGGAGTCTCATGCCATCGCTTCAGCCGCCGAGAATGTTGTACAGAAGTTGTTGCCGCGCTCCGATGTCATGGTGCATATCGACCCGGTGGCGCGCGACAGCAACAGCCTGGTGGAGCGCGTGCACAGCGTGGCCGCACGTAAAGGTGTCAACGTTCACGGGCTGCATATACACGACGTGCGCGGCAACATGAGCCTCGAGTTGCATGCCGAAGTGCCCGACGACCTCAGCGTGGCTCAAGCCCACGAGCGGGTGACAGGCCTCGAAAAAGCCGTCGGGCAGGAAATCCCGGAGCTCAAGGAAATAGTGGCCCATATCGAGCCGGTGGGCGACCATGAGATACTCACCTCTGCCGTGCAGGCCGGCTCGGACGAGATACAGCATGCGGTCTCCAATTTGCCCAGGGAAATCCCGGGCCTCAAGGAATGCCACCGCATCAGCATACTGCGCAGTGGCGGGGGCGTGTCGCTTTCCTTCCACTGCATCATGGACCCCGCCATGCCTATCAGCCGGGCGCACGAGCTGACCTCGCGTACCGAGGCCAAACTGCGGGAGCACTTCCCGGGGCTGGGGCGAGTGGTTATCCACGTGGAGCCGCCGGACGCGGGCTAAAAAACGCATCAGGAGATACTCAGAAGAGAGCAGGTCATACGCCCTCTTTTCTTTTTCCGGAGACTGGCAAAAGGGTGTGGATATTGTTTGATTTTACGGTAGGAGAAACCTGGGGATAGGTAAAGGTCGGTAATAGTCGTATAAACGTTATGATGCTAACGTTGCTGTTCCTCCCTTCCCTGCCCTTATCATTAATTCTTCCGTAACAGGCATGACAAAAGGATGCGCGCCAGCGGCCTTTGAATTGCTCCCGTTCCACATTAGTCACTGGTGTAATGCTATCACCTTCCTCTCAATCACGCAGATATTTTTTACCTGTGTATCTCCGGGAATTTTGGTACTTGTAAGGTATAATGCTTACAATTTCGAGTGATGTAGGTATTTTACCCGATAGACAGAGCACCATTATCAATCTACATTCAGATTGTTCAATTATTATTTATCAGGGATTAATAACAGATAAGCTGGGAGTTTTCGCGTCTTTTTAGCGTGAGTCAGGCCTCCACCCAATTTCGTGGAGCGGGGTTGCAGAAGGGGTGAATCTCGAAGGCGGACGACATGAAAGATAAGGCAAAGAGCAAAATTGCCGGGAAAAAAGCAGAAAACCCCAGCCGGGGCACAAGGGCGCGTTCCGGGGGTACCAATGAGAAGGCCGGGCTGCGTGCTAAGAGCATAAACTCCTGCCTGCAAAGTTCGGATATCCTGGACGCTTTTCCATTCTACGCCATGCTGGTAGATGAACACCATTTCATAATCCAGGCCAATAAAGCGGTACTCTTAAAGCTTGGAGTGCATCCCAAAGACATTGTCGGCAAGTATTGCCCTGAGGTAATACACGGCACCAGGGAACCCTGGTATGCCTGTCCCCTGGAAGAAGCCGTCGAGAAAAATCAAGTTGTTGAACGAGAAGCGCTCGACCAGAAATCGGGGCGCTGGATCAGGTCGGCGATTTATCCTATCAGAAAATCGGCGGGAGGCCAGCGGGTCTTCTTCCACATGGTTACCGATATTACGGACATCAAACAGGAAATAGAGCAGCGCACCAAAACAGAAGAAAGACTGACGGAGCTTTACGATGTTGAAAAGAAACTCCGCTCAAAGCTGGAGCAACAAATCGAGCGCAGGAAAGAATTCACCAGAGCTCTGGTTCACGAACTCAAGACGCCGCTGACCCCCATTTTAGGCGCCAGTCAGATGCTGCTCGATAATCTCAAAGACGATAGATTACTGCGCATGGCGCGCAACATTAATCGCGGCGCAATGAATCTCAACCATAGCGTGAGCAACCTGGTTGACCTTACCAGAGGGGAGATGGGTATACTCGAGCTGGCGATTAAAGAGATAGACATAAGCTTTTTACTCAAAGAAGTAGTGGACTTCATGATGCCCGATGCCGAGAAAAAAGGCCAGAAAATGACGCTGGAGTTGCCCGATGCGTTGCCCGTTCTCCGGGCTGATGAAGACCGTCTGAGACAGGTTCTCTTGAATCTGCTGGACAACGCCATGAAGTTCACCCCGCGAGGTGGTAAGATTAGTTTACGAGCCAGCATGGCTGAAAATAACCTGGTGATTGAAGTGAAAGACAGTGGATGTGGTATTGCCAGGAAAGACCAGCGGCAGCTATTCGTGCCGTACAAACGAACTGGAAAGCTTAGTAGCGAGCAGTTGAGCGGCCTTGGCCTGGGGCTACCTCTGGCTAAGATGCTGGTGGAGCTTCACCACGGGCGCATCCACCTGGAGAGTGAAAAAGGCCTGGGTACGGTTGTCTCCCTTTCGATTCCCCTAAATTCCAAATCTGAATATTCAAAGAAGGCTTCTGGCAAAATATGAAAATACTGGTTATTGAGGACGATGCGGAGATAATCGAGTTCATCTCCATAGCCTTCGATATAGGCTGGCCCGGAGTTGAACTGGTTAGTACACATCAGGGGAACACGGGGCTGGAACTGGTCGAAACCGAAGCGCCGGATGCGGTAATCCTCGACCTTGGCCTTCCCGATATTAGCGGTTTCGATGTTTTGAAACAGATTCGCGCCTTCTCCGAAGTACCGGTCATCATTGTAAGCGTGCGCGGAAGCGAAGCTGACATCGTCAAGGGCCTGGACTGGGGAGCCGATGAATATATCTTGAAACCGTTCGGGCAGCTTGAGTTGCTGGCGCGGGTGAAGGCAGTGTTGAGAAGGACATCTGGACGTGATGTTTCTGATTGCGTAAGCGCCGGCTCAATAAGTCTCAATACTGTATCCAGTCAATTTTCTTGCCGTAATAAATCGGTACTTCTAACCCACACCGAAAGTCTTATCGTGCACAGTCTCATTGTCAACGCTGGCCAAGTGGTAACATACCCTCAACTCGCAGAAGCGGTCTGGGGAGACACCTACCCCGATGCCACAGATGCGCTCAGGGTTTATATCCGGCGCATTCGAGCCAAGATTGAGCCGGTCATTGAAGGTGTCGGACGCATAGACTCCAGGCCCGGAGTCGGCTATATATTCGATATTTCGCGCTAGGTCTGCATCCGGCCGGGAAATCCACATTCAAAAGCTCCATCCGGATAATCTTTGGCATAGTCTATTGTTTTTCCTCCAGGGTTTGCTTGCTCCCAGCCTGGCACCTTAGCATCTACTGCCTCCCTGTGAGAGCATTAGAACTTGTTATTACTAAACTGTAACTATATTGTCATTTTATTGTCCCTTCTTCAGCCATCCCATCATATGGATTCCGTAACATATTGCGTATATACTCGCAATGGTGGATAGGGGACTGAGAGGAGCTCTGTCCTATAACCGCTTGTACACCGAATAAAATGGAGCGCCAGCAGGAATATAAAACCCGCGGAGCGTAAAGGAGGACCAGCCGTGGTTATGAGAATTGCGGATTACCTGGGGATTACCGCATTGGGCTTGGTGGGGCTCATTATAGCCTTCTTTTTGGTTGTATCTGCCGCATTCATCGTCCGGTTAATTGTACCTGGTTGATGACGACACGCGTGACCAGCGCCAACACGGGGATGCACCAACAACGTCCATTTATTAAAGATTGCGTTCAGGTGTGAAAATTCGCGTTTGAAATCGAGCGGACCTTCTTAACGGTCGGCCGTGGACTATATTCATAGTCTACGGGACAATTGCTAAAGGGTCCTTTAACTTCACACTCAAAGGGGATGGTACAACTATTGGGGGCAGGCCAGTGAGATGAAAACTATATTACAGACGAGAGGTATGCCGTAAAAAATTAAACTTCGCTTTATAACCGGTTCCACATGTCAGCTCGTGATGCGCTGACCTCTTACCTGTTATCGCTGGCATATGATATACCCAGAAGCATCCGGTTGTAAGGCCTTTGTAAGCGTCCGGTGCACATCGGGCTGTAGTGTATGAAGGATAGAGATTTCAAAGCCAACGTAATCGGGACATGTTCCTCAACAGCGCCCCGCAGTTTTCTCGTTAATGGTTGTCCCGCTACTTATTGACTATACCAGCCTGCCTACCGATTGCGCCAGCGGGCCAAGTTGAGTCATTAACCGTGAAAAATCCGATAAGGTTAGAGATTGTAAACCATCTACCAGCGCTTCCCTGGGATTGGGGTGAACTTCAATCATCAAGCCGTCCGCCCCTGCCGCTATAGCACCTTTGGCTAACGCAGGCACTAGAGAGAAATGGCCGGCTGCGTGACTGGGGTCCACAATTATGGGTAAGTGGCTGTATTTTTTAACTACCGGGATGGATGAAAGGTCTAACGAAAACCGCGTGCTGTCTTCAAATGTCCTTATACCTCTTTCGCAGAGGATTACGTCAGGATTTCCCTCGGCGAGTATGTAATCTGCTGCTGTAAGCCACTCTGTCACCGTACAGGAAAAGCCGCGCTTCAGCACGACCGGGCGTTTGCTTTTCCCGACGGCAGTCAACAGAGAAAAGTTTTGCATGTTCCTGGAACCGACCTGAATAATATCGACATATTCTGAGAACAGCTCAACGTCCTGAGTATCCACTATTTCGGTTACTACTGGCATCTGGAAGCGCTCGGCGGCGGCTTTTAATAGTTCGAGGCCGGCCTTTTTCATTCCTTGAAAGCTGAATGGCGATGTTCGCGGTTTGAAAGCGCCGCCCCGCAGAATACCGGCTCCGGCCATTTTGACACCCTGGGCGGTTTGCATCAATTGTTCTTCATTTTCTACGGCGCAAGGGCCCGCGATAACTACCAACCGCTCGCCTCCGATTTGGACAGCGCCTACTTTAATTCGAGTGTTTTCAGTTTTAAATTCCCGGGATGAAAGCTTGTAAGGCTTCATTATGCGAGTCACGGATTCCACGCCGGGAAGAATTGCAAATATGTCGATTGGCGTTTGGCCGGTGTTGCTTCCCAGTATGGCGACGACTGTTTTATCCGTACCCAGATTTAACTGTATCTCAAAGCCCAGCGACCTGGCCTTTTCGACTACGCTGTTTATTTCGTCCCGGCTTGCTTTTCTCTTCATCTCTACTATCATGATATTTAACCTCCAATCATGCTGGTAATGTTTTGTCCTCTGAAGCCACTATAATATGGAACGTATCACGGCTATCGTTTTAAATATACCATATGAACGCTCATTCATAAACGAAGCTGCGACAACCATGGGAGTGTCAGTATCTGTTCGGTTGATGGCAACGGGGTAATCAAATCGAAGAAATTGGGGTACGATTGAGCAGTGCCTGAGTTGAACTACACTAGAAAGAGAAAACAAAGGAGAAAAGCGAGTGAGAGTTATCCAAATTGTTAAAAAAAGGAGATTCTCGTGGCGGGCGGGGCTAACACGGGAACAAGAGCCATAAATAGCCTCCGGATTCTTCAATGGCGGGTATAAATGATCAAAGGCGACAGATGGAAAGAACCAATGGGAATAGATGTACAGCCTTTTGGTAACTATGAAATAAGGTTGTTGGTGGAGCTGAGGTAACCATAGGCAGAACTTTTTCACATACCTTCGCTCTAACTTTTTGACTTCCGCCGTTTGCCATCAACCCCAATTGATGCATTGAACTTTTCAAGCATTTGTGCAGCGGGAGACAACTCGGGCTCTTTTTACACGAATAGCAGTTTTTAAAACACTTTAATGGCGAACCGTCAGCAAGATCTTATTGTAACCATCCGCCACCTTACGGAAGTGGAATCCGCAAACGGCAAACGTCATTGATATAGCTAGAGAGCGAGGATATTTCAGCATGGTTGAAAAAAGAAGCCTCCAGAAATATTTCCTACCCCTATCCATTATCCCCAGAACCCATACAGATATAACAGCGCCTTTCAGAATACGCAAGCGAGGTCGAAACGTACCCTTTCGTTTCGGGTTATAATCCTTTAGAAACGTCATAACTCGCTCATAATATTGTTTTGGCGAGTAAATAGTGTTGACAACTTCTCGGTAACCGTTGATCAGAGTCTCGTAATTCATCTTGGGCTTGAAATTCAAAGAACAGTCGGTGTTGTCGCCGGATGCCTCCTTTAGCAGGCGGTTCTCGTTTTTTAGACGCTGGTATAGTCTTGTTTCAGGGAGTGCGCTGAGCAAACCAACCATCGCCGTGACGATACCACTTTTCTGAATGAACTCAATCTGGCTTTTGAATATGGCAATGGAGTCGCTATCAAATCCAACGATAAAGCCTCCCTGCACCTGCAGACCATGGTTGTGAATCTTTTTGACTGAGGCTATCAGATCGCGATTGCGGTTGTGATACTTCCCGCACTCCAACAGACTTTCATCATGTGGGGTTTCGATGCCCACGAATACCGCGTCAAATCCCGCTTTGACCATGAGTTGCATCAATTCTTCATCATCAGACAAATTTATGGAAGATTGGGTGGAGAACGAAAATGGATGTTTTTTCTCCTCTATCCATCTAGTGATAGCGGGCAGGATCGTTGTCTTCAATTTCACTTTATTGCCTATGAAATTATCGTCAACCACAAACACGCCACCGCGCCAACCATGATTGTATATTTCCTCCAGTTCAGCCAATAGCTGGTCCTTTTCTTTTATTCGCGGCTTATGCCCGTTTAGAACGACAACATCGCAGAAATCACAATCGAAAGGGCAGCCTCGTGAACACTGAACACTCATCCAGTTATAATGCCTCATATCCACGAGCTCCCACAGCGGGACCGGGCTACTCCTCATCTCCGGCAATTCACCACTGGTATAAACATGTTGGGCGTTCCCCCTCTCCAAATCCTTCAAAAAGGCTGGAAGCGTGACTTCGGCTTCATTAAGCACAAAGTGGTCTACGCCCCTAAATTGTGCATATCCAGTAGTAAATAGAGGGCCGCCAGCAACTACCCTGACATTTAATAGGTTGCACCTTCTGATAACGGTTTCCGCTGACCCTTTCTGTATAGACATAGCACTAACAAACACATAATCAGCCCATTTAAGGTCTTCATCGGTCAGTGCGGTGACATTCATATCTACGAGTTTCTTCTGCCACTGACGGGGGAGCATGGCCGCCACAGTTAACAGGCCTAGGGGTGGGAAAGCTGCCCTTTTTGAGAGGAAGCGTAGGGCATGTCTAAAACTCCAGAAGGTATCTGGATACCATGGGTAAACCAGCAGGATTTTCAATTCGCCTTCACTATCCAGATGTTAATTCCGTAATTGAGGTTAGTATACTATCTTGCCAATAGCGAGTCAACAGTCTGACCTCTTCCTGGCCGAATGGCCTAATATAAATCACAAATCGCTACTTTGTGCAACAAAGGGGCAGATGTTTTTCCCGTTAACAAACCCCGCGATTCTAGAGGGGCACGCCAGAGTACTGGCTAGCGACACACGTAGGGCACTCTCTCACAAAGAGCCTGAGAGTAGCTACGTCCTTTAGGCTATAACGTGAGACTCGGTTTAGGAAGCACCTAGGACCTTCGCTGCCTGGCCTACCTTGCGTGGCTTAACCCAGAGGATAGCGCCGTAGCGCCCTTGTCCGGCCGCAACAGCATCCACGGCCGTGACACTGATGTGTGCCTGGGCTAGTTTGCTGGCGATGTCAGCGACAGCACCCACCTGGTCCTGCCCCTGGATCAAGAAGGCCGTCTTAGGTCCCACAAGCCGGACCCCTGCCTTGCGCGCTGCCGCCTCAAAGGCGCGTGGACTCGATGGAACGAAGTCGAGCTGAGCGCGGCCGCTACCAGAAGGGAAGCCAGTAAATGCCAGGAGATTGACCCGCGCTGCCTTAAGCGCGTTCAGTACCTTAGCACCCGCTCCAGGCCGGTCAGGCACTACCGTGTAGTAATACTCGATACGCTTCACAACGCCCGCCATATATACCCTCCTCGTGGACAGCATTCTTTCTCCGCATTCATATTAAGCGCTCATTTAGACACTGTCAATGCCCAAGAAGCATCTACACAATGGCTGCTGCCCAACTTGATGGTAGGCTTCAAACTTCTCATTGTTACACCCACTGCGCGCTATCCGAAACAGCATCAGCACACTGTTCGATGAGTTTCTTCCTGAGGCTGTTGGCTGGTGCGCGGACGGCCAACAAGATGAGTTTTTGTTTTAACGAAACGGCGTTACACAAAAGTCAGAAATGTGCAGCGGCAATTTAGCGCATCAACTAGAGCGCCGGAAAATATGACTGGTGCGATTGTCCTTTATTAACAGGACAAGTATAATTGCATCTATTATGGGCACAGAAGTGGAATTCAATAATATTACAGTAGCGGCGACGCTGGCCAAGGATATCAGAATTGTGGCGGAAAGGGCAAGGAACGAGGAGGAGTTACGCATTGGCATTGAGAAGCTGCTGGAACCTGCTCTGAAAAAACTAGGGATAACGACTGATCCACGTTATGAAAAGCGCATAAGCCGGACTATTTTGACAGCAGCCGGGCGTGCTGACGCTCTATATGGGCAGGCGATTATTGAATACGAGCCACCTGGCAAACTTAGTACCGCGAAAGGGAAAGGTTCAACTAAGAAGCAAATTGAGGGCTATCTACTTGGTTTAGCAGGGTCAGGTAAACAGCGAGAAGATAACCTAAGGCGTGTTGCTGGCATTGCGATTGATGGACAGAGCATATTTTTTGTTCGTTACCGCGCTGACAAGCCGCTGCCACAAGAAACTATACCCAAAGAGCAGTTGACACAGTTTGCACTATTTGAGGAGGAGGGCCCACAAGGCAGTTTTGTAGAAATAGGCCCCTATCAAATTACTGAGGAAAGTATCAATGAATTCCTTATGTATTTGCGGGCGCTACGAAGACGACGTTTGAGTGCTGATGAGCTTGGTAAAGAGTTTGGCCCTGAAGGAGATGTAGCTCATCAGATGGTAAACGCCCTGTATACTCGGCTTGAAGAATGTTTAACAGCACCGGGACACCTTTTCCCCCGTGTAGAGACACTATACGAGGAATGGAAGCGTATTTTTGGAATAGTATATGGTCAAGAGATAGCGAAAGCTCGAAAGGATGCCCTCGCTTTGGCTCGTCTCTACCATATTGACCAGTTTACCGACCTCAAACCACTTCTTTTCGCAGTGCATACCTATTACGCTTTCTTCATGAAGCTTTTGGCTGCCGAGTTACTTTCTCTCCAGCAAGGGGCGCTTTTACCCTCTATATCAGAACAAATTCCTGGTGCACTCAGCGAAGTGCTGCAAAGCAGTCTCCATAACTTGGAGAATAATACCTGGTTCGAAGCACAAGGTATCCGTAACTTTCTGGAAGCAGACTTCTTCGGTTGGTATCTTGACAGCTGGAATGTTGAGATAGAGGAGGCTGTTCGCAAGCTGGCTCGCTGCCTAGCTGAATATGAACCCGCCACCGGTACATTAGCACCGGAAGATACGCGGGATTTGTTGAAGAAGCTTTACCAGTATTTACTTCCTAGAGAACTTCGTCATGACCTGGGTGAGTTTTATACGCCAGATTGGTTAGCCGAAGTGGTCTTGAATGATGTGGGATATACCGGTAAACCGGAAATGCGTGTGCTGGACCCCGCCTGTGGTTCGGGCACGTTCTTAGTACTGGCGATTCGGCGAATTCGGGATTATGCTCAAAGCTCTATGACCTCTCGAGCGAAAGGCGAACGTGAACTGCTAACTCATATCCTTGAAAACGTCGTCGGTTTTGACCTGAATCCGCTAGCCGTCATCTCCGCCCGGACCAATTATCTCTTGGCCCTGGGTAATTTAGCCCGTCATATGTCTGGTAAGGATATCCCTGTTTATATCTGTGACTCCGTGCTGACACCACAAAGCCAGCGAACCCAAAAACGGCCTCTCGCACACCAGAAGGATATCCCAGTGCCTTCTGCACAAAAGGAGTTCTGGATACCCGAAGAAATCGTAGATAAAGGCAACCTTGATGAGTTATGCCGTTTATTGGAACATTGTATAGAGGCTAAGAACTACGATGAAAATGATTTCATATCATTATGCCGACCGCAGTTGAAATGGGAAAACCCTCTCACAGAACAGTCGCTTATAGTGCTTTATAAAAAAGTCCAACGGCTTGAAAAAGATGGTCGTAATGGTCTTTGGGCACGAATCATTAAGAATGCCTTCGCTCCGGTGTTTCGCGCTAATCCCCGGTTTGATTACGTAGTCGGTAATCCTCCCTGGGTACGTTGGGGGTATCTGTCTGATGAATATCGGGAAGCCACCAAGAAGCTATGGGCAGACTATGGTTTGTTCTCTTTGAAAGGAATGGCGGCCAGGCTAGGTGGTGGTGAGAAGGATTTCTCTATGTTATTCGTGTATGCATGTACCGATTATTACCTGCGGGAAGGCGGCCGTCTGGGTTTCGTTATCACGCAAGAAGTATTCAAGGCTAAAGGTGCTGGTGAAGGATTTAGACGCTTTCGGTTAGGCGAAGAAGGCGCCTATCTAAGAGTCTTGAAAGCTGGAGATTTAGTCTCGGTAAAACCGTTTGAGAATGCTGCCAACAAGACAGCCACCATTATCCTGGAGAAAGGAATGGAAACGTCTTATCCGGTACCCTATACTGTCTGGCAGCGAAAAAAGGGAGTAGGTAACATAGATACCGCGACACCTCTCGGTGATGTACTGACACTAACCACACGCGAAGAGCTAGGAGCTTCTCCTGTAGAGAATAAGATGAGTGCATGGCAAACGACAAGCAAAGGAGAAGGGAATGCTCTTATTAAAGTAAAAGGCGAATCGGCATATAAAGCATTTCGCGGAGCAAGCACCGAGCCTTATGGTGTCTTCTGGCTCAAGCTGAAAAACGTTCGCTCTGACGGGATGCTGGTCATGGAGAACTTGCCTGAACTTGGTAAGAGGGATATCCAGAAGGTGGATAATATCAATTTGGAATCAGACCTAGTGTATCCAGCAGTGCGTGGACGAGATATTAAGAGATGGCAAGCTAATCTCGAAACCTACGTTCTTATTGTTCAGGACCCCAATACCCGAAAGGGTTACCCCGAAAGCAGAATGAAGAACGAGTGGCCAGAGACATATAAATATCTGCAACAATTTGAAGCCTCGCTGAGAACCAGGGCAGCTTTTATTAAATATTACGAGCCTTCAGACCCATTTTATTCGCAATTTAATATCTCTTCATATACTTTTAAGCCTCATAAGGTAGTATGGAAGCGTATGGCTAACGACCTGGTAGCGACAGTAATGTCCACCTTTTCCACCCCATTCGGAAATAAGATAGGCATAGGAACTGATACCACCGCACTGATTCCATTTGAGGACGCAGACGAGGCACATTATGTTTGTGCCCTTATCAACACCTCGCTTATTGGAGCGTTTATTCGTTCTTTTTCATCAGCAGGCCGAGGCTTCGGCGCTCCTTCCATCATAAATCACATTGCGTTGCCAAAATACATCCCAACTAATCCCCTACATGGAAACCTTTCGGCTCTTTCCCAGCAAGCCCACAGACTCGCTACACAGGGAAAAGTTTACGAAAAGGAATTGCTTCAGGTAGAACAAGAGATAGATCGGCAAGCTTCAAAATTGTGGGGATTAACTGATAGCGAATTATCGCAATTTTCTTCTTTTAGAAAAATCGGCTAAGTTCACTCCTGTGCTTTAGGTTTGATACCACGGTACAAAACGTCAGAACGTGCAATCTTGGGGTATGCAACAAGAAGCTAGATTGTACAAGTAAACATGAGCAGGAATATTGTCACTCTTCGAGTTTTCAAGAATACGGAAGCTTTGCTAACAGACGCAGATCTCATCCTGTTTTACTTCAAATAGGTTGAAACAGGACGAACACTGAAAGACAACTCGACTGAGAGTTTGACCTTCTTTTTCTATCTGTGCTACTGAAGCGTAGCTACTGTCTTTTGGGCAACGGGCAGTCATAGAGTACTTATACCCGGATTGTGGGTCAATAAGAAAAGGTTGACCCTGGTCAAACATCTTCCTCACCCTGACAATGTTCTTAACCGGTTTCATTACCTTCCTCCATAAAAGGGTTTCAGTATTGCTAACTCGTTTGCCTGTAGTGAACATTCCACTTCAGGCAAAGCGCTATGACGAAGTTCTTGACCTCCGGGCTAGTTGCACCGTACAGGTCGGCCAGAAATCCATGCAGCAACTCACCACCAGTCATATTTAGTTTGGGTTCGCTAGGCCCTGGAAGATTGATAAAGACGATTTCAGACATGAATTTCTCGTAATCTATGGCGACACCCATACTAACACCTCCCAATACTTTAGAAAACGTAGCGGCCAATGACACTATACTCGTATTCGACCTTACCGTCTATTAATGTCTGTGGCTCAAAGCCAAAACTAGATTTATCTATCTCAACTTTTAGAGGTCTTGGCATCAGGTAAGAATGCTTGGCATTGCACTTTATAGCGGCTTTTGTAGCCCGCGTCGGGTCGGTGTCTGTGATAATGGTGTTCAGATCTAATAAATGTACCTATTTTAGGTATTACGCATGACTCAGGCATGAATGAAATTTGTTAATACGATGCAAAAAGTGGTACAAACCGCTTGGAAATACTCAAATCTGCATCAAACCGTGTTGTCTGTGGGGTTCTGACCAGGCTGGCTTTACACCCGGATGCACTGGGTATATCATCGGTGTCGAGACCAAAGAGGTACGAGGTCAGCTCACAACGGGTTAATATGGGAAATTCCGGATAAAACTATGCAGGAAACAGGTACTTGGAAGCTTAAAATCGGTCTGGCCCAGATGCTTAAGGGCGGCGTCATCATGGACGTAGTAAACGCCGAGCAGGCCAAGCTAGCCGAGGACGCCGGAGCCTGCTCCGTCATGGCTCTGGAGCGTGTGCCTTCCGATATCCGCGCCGCTGGCGGTGTAGCCCGCATGGCCGACCTGGGCATTATCGAGAACATCATGAAGTCCGTTACCATACCCGTCATGGCCAAGTGTCGCATCGGGCATTTCGTGGAGGCCCGCGTGCTTGAGGCCGTCGGTGTGGATTATATAGACGAGTCCGAGGTTCTTACACCTGCGGATGAAGCCCACCACGTATGGAAACACAACTTCAAGGTGCCCTTCGTCTGCGGCTGCCGCAACCTGGGCGAAGCCCTGCGGCGCATCAGTGAGGGCGCAGCCATGATACGAACCAAGGGAGAAGCCGGCACCGGCAATGTAGTAGAGGCAGTGCGCCATATGCGCACCGTTATGGACGACATCCGCAAGCTGGCCGCCTTACCCGACGACGAGTTGCCCGCCTTTGCCAAAGAGATACAGGCGCCGCTCGACCTGGTTATCGAGATCCATAATTCGGGCAAGTTGCCTGTGGTCAATTTCGCTGCCGGGGGTATCGCCACTCCGGCCGACGCGGCTCTTATGATGTACCTGGGAGCCGAGGGGGTTTTCGTCGGTTCCGGCATCTTCAAATCGAGTAACCCGTCGGCCCGCGCCAAGGCCATTGTCAAGGCCACCACACACTACAAGGACGCCTCTGTCATCGCCGAGGTGTCCAAGAACCTGGGCGAGGCCATGCCAGGACTCGAAATAAGTAAGATTCCACCCCAAGAGCTTCTGGCAGGCAGGGGCTGGTAGTTTCTTCATTGTCATTGCGATGAGCCCCGATAAAATCGAGGCGAAGTGGCAATCCCGTTCTTAGTCTTTCGAAAGCCATGCTCTTTCTTAAAGTGTTATTCGGTTGTGGTTGTTATTCCTCTGTTCGTAGAAGGATAACTGGGATGTAAACAATCAAATCCGAATATAACTGTTTTCTTTGGTGGAGCTGCGGTACAATAGGTGGAACTATTAAACTTACATCTAGCTTAAGTTGTAAGCCTGTGATTGATTTCGGCGCAAGAATTTAATTTTTGCTTATAGGGTCTTCTTCTCTGGGATTGGGCAGGATAAAAAAAGCCCCGGTTGTACACCGGGGCTTTGTCTTCGTTCCCTACTCCTCCAGCCTGGTTATCACAACCAGATGCTCTTTTCGGAGCTTTAAAACCTACGAGGAGCTTAGAAACCTTCTTGAGCTCTTCGCCGACAGGCTATGATCTATCACCAGATGCCAGCGAGGAGCACGCACGAGGAAAATTCCTTCGGCACAACAGGGCCAGTAATTTCACCCAGTACTACCTCCTTCACCGTATTGAGGCTGTTTCTTAAGCAACCCCTCTATTTCCGATTATACACCCTTCGTTGGGCAAGTCAATACCGGACATATCCACTCTCCTTTTCAAACACGGAAGGCAAAAGCGTTCCACCTCTGCCCATTAGACTTTTCAGTCCTCCGCCCGTACAACTCGCTGGGTTACCGGACTCCTGCTCCCGAAACTATTTTGACTGCGGCAACGATTTAAGAAGTGGCTCCGTTTTTTGGGGTCAAGTCCAGTGCCCCCTGTAAACCCGTGATTTGTCATTTTGTTGGAAACCATACGAATATATTTTCCCCGTTAATGCACTTGGTTTATCGCAGACTCATTTGCATGATTACCTCCAGTACGTTATGATATAAACTAGCAGTCTACCCCTGAGATTGCTAACTATTTTTAGGATCTTTTAATAGAGTCAAAAAGAAAAGAGGAGGATTAAGCATGGTATCCAAGATCCAACCGCTGGGTGATCGCGTACTGGTTAAACCCATTGCCAAGGAAGAAGTGACCAAAGGCGGTATCGTCCTTCCCGACACCGTGAAGGAAAAACCCCAGGAGGGCGAGGTTCTGGCTGTGGGCGCCGGTAAGCGCTCTGAAAAGGGCGAGCATATCCCCATGGAAGTCAAGGTGGGTGATATCGTCCTTTATGCCAAGTATGGCGGCACTGAGATAAAGCTCGACGGCGAAGACCTCATTATCCTGCGCGAAAGCGACATCCTGGCCAAGAAAACCAAGTAAAGGAGAGATAGAATGGCAAAACAGATTATTTTCGGTGAAGATGTAAGGCGTTCCCTCAAAAAGGGTGTCGACGTCCTGGCAGCCGCTGTCAGGGTGACCCTCGGCCCCAAAGGCCATCCGGTCGCCCTGGACAAGAAGTGGGGGGCTCCCACCATCATTGACGACGGCGTAACCATCGCCAAGGAGATCGAACTCCCTGATGCTTTCGAGAACATGGGCGTGCAGCTGGTCAAGGAAGCCGCTTCCAAGACCAACGATGCCGCCGGTGACGGCACCACTACTTCCACTTTACTGGCCTGGGCCATCATCAGCGAGGGCTTCAAGAATATCGCTGCCGGGGCCGAACCCCTCAACCTCAAGCACGGCATTGAGAAAGCCACCACTGCCGTAGTTGACGAGCTCAAGCGCGCGTCCACTCCTGTCAAGGGCAAGGAACAGATCGTCCAGGTAGCTACTATCACAGCCAAGGATCCCGAGATTGGCAACCTCATAGCCTCCGTCATGGAGAAGGTGGGTAAGGATGGGGTAATCACCATCGAGGAGTCCAAGGGTACCAAGTTCGAGACCGAGTTTGTCGAGGGCATGCAGTTCGACCGCGGCTATGTATCGCCCTATTTCGTCACCGATGCCGCCCGCATGGAAGCGGTCCTCGAAGACCCGTATATTTTGATCACTGATAAAAAGATTTCGTCCATCCAGGAGATACTGCCTTCGCTGGAGCGAATACTGCAGGCCACCAAGAACCTGCTTATCATCGCCGATGACGTAGATGGCGAAGCCCTGGCCACGCTGGTGGTCAACAAGCTGCGCGGCACGTTCAATATCATAGCTGTCAAGGCCCCCGGTTACGGCGACCGCCGCAAGGCTATGTTGGAAGACATCGCCATTCTTACCGGCGGCAAGGTCATCTCGGAAGATATCGGCCGCAAGCTCGATTCCATCACCGCGGAGGACCTGGGCCGCGCCCGCCGCGTAGAGGTCGACAAGGACAAGACCACTGTCATCGAGGGCAAAGGCACTGCCAAGGAAATCAAGGACCGCATCAAGCAGCTCAAGGCACAGATCGAAGAGACCGAATCGGATTACGACCGCGAGAAGCTGCAGGAGCGCATGGCGCGTCTGGCCGGCGGCGTAGCCGTCATCAAAGTAGGCGCTGCCACCGAGACGGAGATGAAAGAGAAGAAGCACCGTGTTGAGGACGCGCTATCCGCAACCCGCGCCGCAGTCGAAGAGGGCATCCTGCCCGGCGGCGGCATCGGTTTGCTCAATGCTCTGCCATCCCTGGACAAGCTTGATGCCTCGGGCGACGAGCTCACCGGAGTTAACATAATCCGTAAGGCCGTTGAAGAGCCCATCCGCTGGATTGCCAATAACGCCGGCCGCGACGGCGCCGTCATCCTTGACACCGTCAAGAAGGGTGTCAAGGGTGCCGGTTATAACGCAGAGACCGATAAGTTCGGCAACATGGTGGAAATGGGTATCATCGACCCCACCAAGGTCGTGCGCAGCGCACTGGTTAACGCCGCCAGTATCGCGGCCATGGTACTGGTGACCGAGTCACTCATCGCCGACATCCCCGAGAAAGATAAGACGCCATCCATGCCGCAAGGCGGCGGTATGGGGGGCATGTATTAGAGAAGCTGGCCAAGATAACCATAGACAAACACAGAACCGTTTGCCAGGCTGGCAAACGGTTCTGTGACACAATTGTGAAGCCCTTCGCCAACCGTGGCAAGCAAACCGGCTGAACTCTACGAGGTCCAATTGGGAGCCCTATAAGGTTTGGCTGTGAACAAAGAGGAAGTTTCAACAACATGCTTCCTTTGCGGCGTGTGTTGCACTAAATATCAGATCCGTTTAACCTTTATAGAAGCACGGCGGATTGCCGACGAGTTGGGCCTTGCTTGGGAAGAGTGGCTGGAAAGGTACACTAGCCAGGGATGTCCTGGGAGTGATAGCTTCCTACTCCGCCGTTACAATGGAGCGTGTGTTTTCCTTGAAAAAGTAGAAGGCAGTAACATCGCCCGTTGCCTAATTCAACCCTTCAAGCCGTTTGCTTGTAGAGAGTGGAATTCCAGCTTGTATCAACGAGCCTGCCAGGAGGGGCTGGCTAAATACTGGAGGCTCACGGTGGGCCCTTTAGGGCAACTCGAGGGTTCTGACCAGGACCGTCGACATTTCCTTTCTTTTCTAGAGTCACTAACGTTGGCAGACGACACAGCCCCCCGGAAGTAAAGATTAGGTCATAATAGCTTGTTTTGTCCAACAGTACTTCTTTAACCATTTATTTCGCCAGATGGAAAATGTCTATAGCCTCTTTCTAAAGTAAACACGAGACGCAAGATATAATAAGTCTTGCGTCTCGTGTATCAGTTCCACGGCTGAAGAAAACTTAAACGCTTTTATACAGTTGCTCAATCAGACTGATCAGCGCTCTCTTTGACTTTAAGTTTAACCGTTTATCTGCCTTTATTGCTGGTATCGTGTCGACAATGACTCCAGGTTTACCTGTTGTTAAGTAGTCAGTGGTCACACCCAGCTGCTCCGCTATTTTCCAAAGCATGTCTAAAGAAAGCAACCGATGATTTTTCTCTATTGCGGATATGTGCTGTGGTGTAAGACCGAGTGCTTGCGCTAAATCTTTTTGGGTTAACCCCAGTTCAAGACGTTTCGCATTTATTCTATCGCCGATATCCATATGAAACCTTTGCCGAAGCCTAGCAATTTGTTGATAAGGTGAGCAAATATACAACTAGTAGTTGACTCGCGTTGAACATCATTTTATACTCAAACCCAGGTAGTTGTTCGTATGAAGCACGACAGGCTTTTGCAACATATCATCAATTTCGTAGGTGGGCGGGGCCAGTGCTCATTGGACGTGATAAACGCGGATATGGGCTCTTGTTTCAGCTTGAACAAAGATACATTGGAGAGCGCCATTTTGGAGTTGGACAAATTAGGGCTTGTCATCCTTAAGGGAAATAACGAAGTCGTTCTATCGCGCGTCGGGGTTTTACGTTATGAGGGTTTACGCGCGGGGCTGGAACGTCGTTATGCTCGAAAGTTAGAGCAAAAAAAGGAGAAATCCAAGGAAGGCCAAATCAGAAGGAAAAAACTTCAATCCCTTGAGATACATGACAACATCAAGAATAAGATGGGCCACTTAGCCTTTCTTTTGGGGAAAGTTTATAAGCCAGAGTATGTGCTGTGCGATCCTGTACGGGTCGATATAGTTTGGTACGATTCAAGCACAAGTCGGTTCCCAAGCCACGCCTTCGAGATACAAAACCACGGCGAATCGAAAAATGCCATCCACAATCTCGAAGCCTGTAAGAGATATTTCCCTTCTTGCAAAGTGTACCTGGTTGTCCGCGAAGAGAAGGAGGTTAAGCAAATAGAAACGCTGCTTGCTTCTGAACGAAATACCATTAGCGTGTTAAGAGCTGAGCAGGTCGAGCGGTGGCTTGACTGCTTAACTCAAATCGATAAAGCGAATCGTCTGAGATTATTAAAACAAAAAAATCAGAAATGGTTTTTCAAGCCGGTTCCCTCCGGCATTAGGCAACAAGTTGAAAATACCATAAATGAGTTGAATACCCTCGGTATATATAGCGAAACAAAAGTGATGAATCAGGCCAAAATGGGCTCGTTTGGTGCAAGGAATAAGTAATTTCTGGTGAGAAATTCCTAACTCATTTCCAAGGTGTTACCATCCATCGAATAGGCCGACTAACCGTGATAGCGATACAACTTTTAGGAATATTTTGGGCACAATGTCACGTTTTATTGCTTGTATCCGATTAGTCAAAGTGTAAGGGCTGGTGCTAAAAAGGCATTGACTGCAAACATGATGTCCAGCCTTGGATTCAACGGCGTATTATCAAATTTAATTAAGTCTCAGATAAATCAAAAAGATCAAGGAGGTAGAAATGGATCGTAGCACAGAAATCGCAAAAAAGGTAACTATGGTGAGAAACTCAACAGACAGGTTAGAAACGGGGTTAGGATTACCTACGAGTAAGGAGAAGCTGCATTTTATCAAGCGCGAAGCTTGGTTGCACTTGAAACGCAGTTTTGAATTATGCCTGCTGCTAGCAAGGTGACAACCTTTGCTTGATGAATTGGGAGAACAGAAGTTAAAAAAAGAAGAAGGGAAATATAGGAGTAAAATGTTGGGGAAACGGGGTTAAATTCTGATGGTTCGTGTTTTATTTGTTTGTAGTGGGAATACGTGCCGGTCGCCGATGGCCAAAGTAATTCTCGAGGAGAAACTCAAAGAGGAGGGGCTGTCCGGTAATTTTAAAGTAGACTCGGCGGCATGCGACTCGCCCTCAGGTTCGATGGCTAACCCAAATGGCAGAAAAGCTATCACCAAAATGTTTGGGCAAGACATTTTAGCCGATCATCACCCAAAAAAGATTAACAGGAACCTTGTGGAAGAGGCGAATATTATTCTTGTCATGTGTAAGGATATGAAGCAAGGTCTTCCCCCGAACAAGACATGGACACTAAAAGAGTATGCAGGACAGTCCGGCGATATATCTGATCCATTCGGCACCGATTTAAAAACGTATTTGAGGTGTGCCAATGAACTATCAGCAACAATAGAAACCATCATTCCGAAGTTAAAAAGCATTTCAGTAAATGATATGAAAAGCCATTGACAACTGCTGTTGACTCAACAAGCTTTTGCCTATCTTCTTAGACCCAATAACAACAATCAATTAGCCTGGTATTTTAGTAGGGAGGCATAAAACCTCGCTCGGTCAAGCAGGATTGAACATTAGTTTGTTTTGTTTAGCACTAGCTCGCTGATTTGGTATAGATTGTTCCTACATCAAATTCTCTAGATTTTACTTTTGTTGCCTCTCTTGTTTTTTCCTCTTGCTCAGCTTGCTTCAAGACTAACCTTCTTGCGTTTCTCTTGCAACGTTTTTGCCTGACCGCTAACAGTTATAGCGAGTGCAATGATGCTAATAGTATTAATTAAAAATGATATTACATACAATCAGTATTGACAAATATATGAAATACCATTATTATTTGGGCACAGGGAACACCAAGTAATTGGCGAATGGCGTTTTAAAGTAAACAATCTTAATAACGCGGGCATAGTACGGCACATGGTAGTGTTAAAGGAGAAGCAAATTCAAATGACAAAAGAACAAAGGGAGAAACTCATCAGATATTTTATCAACTCTAACCCTTTTCTTTGGGGCGTCCTTAAAGCAACCAATAAAAAGGAACGGCTAAAGGAAATCAAGGAACTTGGTTTCCTAACTGGTTATTCAGAAGGTAGTAATCCGATATACGGTAAGGTAAATCAAGACTTATTGGTAGAGTTGGGCATCGAGGCTATTCTTGAGAATATTGTTGTAAAAAAAGTTAACGATCGCATCGCGCCGGAACATTTGTCTGCCTTTCGACGTTGCTGGGAGTCAGGTCGTACTCCTGACAAGGAGTACCTGAAGAAGAACAAACTCTACCGAGTCCAACATATAGTATTTAAGGAAGAAAAGGAGTCCAAAGATTTAGCCAGTATTTTTCTTCAGATTGATAGACAACATGATTTTGTAGAGCGCTGGACGGTTTTTGCCGGACTATGGTTTGAAGAAATTGAGCCTAATATTAAGGGAACAGAAGACGACTAATGAGTAGAATGCATCCACCTGTGAAATCATTTCCTAATGACAGACCACTAGCTGATTCGATTAGTCACTTCGAACTTAATCGTCGGGGGTTGCCCCCTCACCGCCTCCACCAACCGACCTTGAAAGAATTAACTACCAAAAAAGTTTGATTACAAAAGGGAATACGATATGAGCAATGTCTTCAGTCCTTGCAACGCACAGTTCAAGGTCATTGGGGTAGGCGGAGCTGGTTGCCAAATGGTCTCCCGCATGGCAGGAAGGCAGATTCCATCTCCATCTGCTGTTGAATATATCGCGATGGACACAGATGCCCAATCCCTTGCCATGGCAGACGTACCGAAACGCATACAACTTGGGGAGCGGCTTCTCCACGGACTGGGCTCCGGTAATGACCCTGACATGGGGCGCAGAGCAGCCGAAGAGAGCCGTGGAGTTATACGACAGACCATTATGGGTTCGGACATATTCTTCATTGTTGCCGCTATGGGTGGAGGTACCGGAGCAGGTTCATCCCCCGTGATCGCAGAAATGGCATATCGTATGGGAGCTTTGACCATTGGCATGGCGGCCACTCCCTTTGCCTTTGAAGGTGCTTACCGTATGGAGACAGCGCGCCAGGGCGTTGCGGCGCTACTGGGCAGTGTGGATAGCTTAATCGTTATGCCTCAAGACCTAACAGCCTCTTTATCTGATGGCAAGCCAGACGTGGGTGCGGTCTTCCAAACTGTAACAGACCTGATGGCTAAAGGTGTGGAGATGCTCACCGAAGCGATTTATTTCCCCGGCTTGATTAACCTTGATTTCGCGGATGTGCGTAGCATACTTAAAGACTCTGGTTTGACCGAAATGTCATTTGGGTGTGCATCAGGAGAAGACCGAGCCGTTCAGACTGCCTATGCCACTCTAGCCAACTTTTCTTCGGATGCAACAGGAAAGAAAGCTAAGGCTGCTCTATTTGTCGTGGCAGGAAACAGCAGCCTTACTCTGTATGAGGTCAACTCGGCCGCCGATGTGATTAAGCACGAGATTGCCCCCGATGCGAATATCACTTTCGCAGTCAACTGTGAGGAAAAAATGGGAGAGGAAATGAAAGTCGCTTTGATAGTGACTGGATTCGCAGGCGCGGAGAACTCGGGATTGAGAGGCGATGGCAAATAACATCAGGATTACCATTGATCCAGATGAACATCAAAAACTTGATGTTCTGCGAGCCGCCAATTAGCATATGTTTTTAATTCTTTTGCCATATGGCAGTTCCTTATAAAAGGGAAAATAACAATTGGTCAGATTGTATGGGAGGTTAATATGCACGGAGTTAGTCTAGACCCATTAACCGAGGAGAAACAGCATTATCTTAGTGAGATCAACAAATACTTTAATAATGGCAACAGCGCAGGATATATCAAGGTGCCAACTGGCTGGGGCAAGACTTTCCTCTCTAAACATCTCATGAACCAATATTATGAGCGAGGCGAGGTTATATTATTTCTGGTTTCGGGAAATAACCAATTGCTAAACCAAACATTCTACAATGACGGAAAAATAAAGATACCATTGTTTTCTAACAGCGTCATATTGTCCTCAGAACACGGCAAAATAGATATATCTGAATTGCAAAAACGCATACAAACGAGAGCCGGCGGAATTGCCATCTTTGCCTCCCTTCAAACAGTGCTCAGTAAAAATAATAAGGAAATCGAGGATATCCTGATTAAAAGTGCTGACTTAGCTATCATCGATGAAGTCCATAATTTCATAAACAATAGGGGCAATGATTTTATAAATAAAATAAAGGATAGTAAAGCCCAGATCCTGGGTATGACGGCCACTCCTTTCCAAGGAGTAATAGGACAGGTGAAGTTTGTCGATGATATCTCAATTGATATGCGGGAGATATTCAGCAAATCCTTGCCCCAATGCATCATTGAGGGGCAGCTTTCCGAACTGGATTATGTGATTATTCGTAGTAATCAAAACATATTGGATTTGTTCGATTTTCAAAAAGGTCTGTCGGAACTGGATAAGGATGAATTATATTTGGATTGCGGCTCTCGTGAGAAAATTGACTTGACCATTCGAAGAACAAAGTTGGCCAAGAAGGTATATGAAACAGAGATTCCCAACAAGAAATCAAAAACCCTGATATTCTGCGCTCCGGTGAGAAACATCGTTCAAGGATTGGAGAGTGAGGAGAAGAAGATTATTGCTTTTCATGCCAAAATGTGTTCTGCCGTATTCAATGGTGAACTGAGGGATACGATTGGTAAGTCTTTCTCTTTCAACAACCATACTGATACCGATGCGCTCAAGGACACTGTGTATCTTTCCTCCGAGATGCCCCAAACAGAGCGGGATGAGATCTTGAAAGCATTTAGGACTGCAAATAGTCCCCCTTTTACCCTGTGCACAGTGGGAATGCTTATAGAAGGGTTTGATTTCCCAGACTTGGAAAACTTGATATTGCTAAGACCAACGCTAAGTATGCGCCTGTTCGAACAACAAGTAGGAAGGGTAACAAGGCTCCCCAAAGAATCCAATAAAAAACGAGGAAATATCTTTGAAATTGCGGACAATATAGACTCCCTATACGATGCCTTTAAAGAGAAGGTGTTCGAAGGCAATAATATTGAACGCATTCAGATGTTGCAACCGGAAAATCGTATTGAAGAATTATTCACCGAGGATAACGCCACTGAAGCTATCGCAACTGGGAAGATAAGGGTCTCGGACATTAATTTTGGATGTAACAGTGGTGAATTCGCTAAAAGTACTGTCGAGATCCCACCAATCAGCCTAAGGGCAAAGTCCTTCTGTAAGCTGCTATCTATCATCGAAAAACAAACTGAAGGCATGCTGGTTAACGAAAAATTAAGGCTGCTGCGGATGGTCCGTACATTTAGTCCCCGCGACCTGGATAGCATTAAGGAGGTTATGAAGCTCGTTGAGCTCCTAGAACGGCTTGAGCATAACGCAGATGAAGATCCACGATTGAGTGCTAATTGCAGGAAACATAAGCCCAAGTTGTTCAGAGAAGCCAGGTGGTTGCTACTACTAACAATTCTAACCAATCTTAAATACTTAAATACGAACGAGGGGTTTAAAGAGAGAAACGAGATTCTAAGCATCCTGGGCTTTGGTAACGACTACACGCAGGTAGACGCGCTTAGGATGCAATGCTTGCGAGAGGGGTGTCGAATAGAGACGTTAGACGCACTGACTGTAGAAGTCAAAAACGTAGCGATTTTGAGGGAAATTCTCCCAAACTGGTCTAAAACATCTCTTAAACAATCGAGATATAAGAACAAACTATCTTATATCTATTGGGCATCCTGCTTTGCCATGGAACAGCCGGAAATCAGACAATTGCTATACGAGTCTAGGGAATGGAACTACGAAGCAAAGAGGTTCATCATTGGATGAAAGATGGTCTACAAGGCAATATTAGCTTGAAAAGTGCAGCTCACCCAACTCAGTAGAGAGTATTCCTGGGTTATGGTTGATGCCTGGCGACAGAGGAAACCTAACTATGTTGTGCAGCCTGAACTATGACATGCTGCAAATAGTTTGAACCTAAGAGGGAAAGGGAAGCAGCATTACTTTCCTCAATCTGTTTCGTTCTTGTGAGTCTTGATTCAAGAGAGAAATTCCCAGGCTTTCTTGATGTGTCATGCCTAATCAAGAAGCCTTTAAGAATAACATATTCAAATTCTTCTTGAACAGGTTTTATACGTCTTCTTGAACCTTTCTTCTTGTGAAAATAAATTATTTTAAAAATCGGCTACGATTTCAGTATTATTTATTATGAGCTCATTGCCAGCAATGTTAAAAACCTCAAGAAGTTCTCTAAAGCATTGGCATTTCAAAAGAAGTATTAAGTCAAAACTTGCAATGAAGTAATTGTTATTGTAACTATTATAAAATTAGCTTTAATTTCGATAACTATAACTATAACTGTTGCTTTTAGTAAGAGTAAAATCGGCAAGAGGAAGCAAGACTACCCTCTTGCGCAAGAGAAAAGCAAGACTGGACTGCACCCCTAGCACTGGACAGATAGGGTTAGGAGAGTCTGGTCAGGTAATTCATGCTTCTCCTGGTTGAGTACCAACTCCTCAAATTCATACG
>QZJY01000008.1 GCA_003597995.1 Dehalococcoidia bacterium | reverse complement strand
TATAGCCGCTCCGGTAATAACTTTCTACATAGATTTGCTTCATCCGGACTCCCCATCTTCACCTCCCAGAGAGTCCAATATGTTTCTGAACTTTTGCATGGGGCATGCTGGAATTTCTTGCGACTTTCGATTTCACATCTCGTTCAGGAACGCAAGATGACGCCCATGAACCCAATCCCGCAAGATGTTGTCGTTCTCCAGCCGGCAGTTTTTATCATCCGGCAGGATAAAATTTAGCAACTCTATGCTATAATATCGGAGATTTTTCCCCGCTGGAAGGGTGGCATGTTCACGCATCTTCACGTCCATACCGAATACAGCCTGCTCGATGGAATGTGCCGTATTCATCCTCTGGTTTCCCGCGCCAAAGAGCTGGGCATGACCTCGCTCGCCATCACCGACCACGGGGTTCTTTACGGGGCTATTCAGTTCTACCAGGCGGCTAAAGAGGCCGGCATCAAGCCCATCCTCGGTTGCGAGACCTACATCGCCCCGGGCAGCCGGCTCGGGCGCAGCGCCAGCGATAAATCTAACTCTCACATTGTGCTGCTGGCCAAGAACCAGACCGGATGGCATAATCTGATCCAGCTTATCACCAGGGCGCACCTGGACGGCTATTATTACAAGCCGCGCGTGGACAAGGAGCTTTTGATCCAGCACCGCGAAGGTCTCATCGCTCTGTCGGCCTGTCTGGCAGGCGAGGTGCCGAGCTTGATCCTCTCAGGCCGCCTGCAGGACGCGCGCGAAGCCGCCCGCTGGTACAAACAGACTTTCGAAGATTTTTACTTCGAGATCCAGCGCCAGCCCATAGCCGAGATGGAACGCGTCAACCAGAAACTGGTAGCCATTTCACGTGAACTCGATATTCCCCTGGTGGCCACCAATGATGTGCATTATGTCAACCAAGATGACGCCTCCGCCCATGATATTCTCTTGTGCGTCGGCACCAGTACAACCGTTTACGATGAAAAACGCATGAAGATGGCCGGCGACTACTTCTATCTTAAATCCCCGGAAGAAATGAAATCGCTTTACGCCGATTTGCCCGAAGCTCTGGAAAATACACAAAAGATCGCTGACAAATGTAATCTAGACCTGGAGTTTGGGCGGTTGCACCTGCCGGAAATTGAAAGGCCTCAGGGCAAAACTCCCGAACAGTATCTGACCGACCTGTGCTATGAGGGTTTACCGAAGTTTTATCCCAATGCTACTGCCGAAGTGAAAGAACGTCTGGAATACGAGCTGGACGTCATCAAAAAGACGCAGTTCGCCAACTATTTCCTGGTGGTGTGGGATATCGTCCGGTTCGTGCACCGGAAAAATATACTTTTTAACGTGCGCGGCAGCGCTGCTTCCAGCATCGTCTTACGCTGCCTGGGCATCACCGAGATAGACCCGCTGGAGCACAACCTTGTTTTCGAGCGTTTTCTTAACGTCGAGCGGCGCGAAATGCCGGATATCGACCTCGATTTCGAAGACACCCGCCGCGAAGAGGTCATCAGCTACGTTTCCGCCAAGTACGGCCCCGACCACGTGGCCCAGATAATCACCTTCGGGACGCTGGGGGCGCGCGCCGCCCTGCGCGACGTGGGCCGCGCCCTGGGCATGAGCTACAGCGACGTGGACCGCGTGACGCGCCTGGTGCCTTTCGCGGTAGGCATGACTCTCGCCAAAGCCCTGGAGGAAAACGCCGAGCTCAAGAATATCTACACCGAGGACGCCACCATCCGCAATCTGGTAGACACTGCCCGCCGTGTAGAGGGAGTCTCGCGCCACGCCAGCACGCACGCCGCCGGGGTGGTTATCTCCAAAGAAACGCTCACCAACTACACACCACTCCAAAAATTGGGCAGGGGCGAGAGCGGCGAACTGGTGATGACGCAGTTCCCCATGGAGGACATCGCCCACATCGGCCTGCTCAAGATGGACTTCCTGGGGCTGGCCAACCTCACCATCCTGGCGCGGGCCAGGGAGATAATCCGCTCCACGCGCGGGCTGGATATCGACTTGCGCCGTATTCCCCTGGACGACCCCAAAACCTTCGCCCTCCTGGCAGCCGGAGACACGACAGGCGTCTTCCAGCTGGAAGGCTCCGGCATGCGCCGTTACATCAAGGAGCTCAAACCCACCGTGTTCAGCGATATCTCCGCCATGGTGGCGCTCTACCGCCCCGGCCCCATGGAGCAGATACCGCATTTCATCAGGTCAAAGCACGGCGAGGAACCCATCCGCTATCCCCATCCCACGCTCGAGGAATACCTTGCGGAAACCTACGGCGTCATTGTTTACCAGGAGCAGGTGCTCTTTATCGTGCGCGCCTTTGCCGGTTACTCGCTGGGCCAGGCGGATATTTTCCGCAAGGCCATGGGCAAGAAGATACCGGAAGTCATGAAAAAAGAACGCCAGAACTTCATCAAGGGGGCTATTAAAAAAGGCTTTAGCGAAGGACTGGCGCAAGAGGTGTTCGGGCTCATCGAGCCCTTTGCCGGCTATGCCTTCAACAAGGCACATGCCACCAGTTACGCCCTCATTGCCTACCAGACGGCCTATCTCAAGGCCAACTATCCGGAAGAATATATCACGGCGCTGCTTATCGCCTACTGGGGCAATGCCGAAAAGGTGGCCGTATCGGTGGGCGAATCGCGCCGCCTCAAGATAGAGGTGCTGCCCCCTGACATCAATAAAAGCCAGTCCTATTTCGCTATCGAGAAAACGGCGGACGGACGTTCCGCCATACGCTTCGGCCTGAGCGCCATCAAAAACGTGGGACTCTCAGCCGTCGAGCCCATAATCGAAGAGAGGGAAAGGGGGGGGGAATACAAATCGGTGGAGGACCTGTGCAAGCGCGCCGGCATGGCGGCGGCCAACCGCCGCGTCCTGGAGAGCCTCATCAAAGCCGGCGCTCTGGATTCTCTTGGCGAACGCGGCACGCTGCTTTTCAATGTCGGCCGACTGCTCGATATGGCCCAGCAGCAGCAGCGCCTCAAGGACAGCGGACAGTCCACCATGTTTGACCTGTGGGGTACCGCCGTCGATGTGCCTACGCCCAGCCTGGAAATGGTGGATGCGGCGGCCACTACCAAAGAAAAACTGGACTGGGAAAAAGAGCTCACCGGCGTTTATCTTTCGGAGCACCCTTTCAGTCCCTTCATCGGTCAAGCGGCTGAAGACAATACCACCCTGTGCGGACAGATCGACCACGAAATGGAGGGGCAGGTGGTGCGCGTGGCCGGCATGGTGGCGTCGCTCCACACCATGTTGACGCGGGATGGCCAGACGTCCGTATCGGCCGTGCTGGAAGACCTCGACGGACGCATCGAGGTGATGGCCTGGGCGCGTATTTACGCCCAGACTAAAGAGCTGTGGTGCGAAGGCAATATCCTGCTGGTGGAGGGCAAGGTGCGGGAACGCGCCGACCAGATGCAGATTGTTTGTGAACGTGTGCGGAGGTATGATTTGGAACCCCAGAAAAAAGAAAGACCGGCGGCCAGGGTAGCTACTCCCCCGCCCGCCGTAGAAAAAAAAACGGCTGAGCGCCAGCGGCTCACCATCACATTGCAGCAGACGGATGATGCTCAGGCGGACATCGCCCAGCTGCATGCCGTGATGGCCGTTTTGCATGACTATCCCGGCAACGATGAGGTCAGCCTGACAGTAAGCAACGGCACCAAGATATTCAAGCTCAAGATGGGGCAGGTGCGCGTGGCCTACAGCGACGAGCTGCGCCGCCGTGTGGCGGCGCTTATAGGTGCGGACGGAATCAAAACAGAGGTCATTAAAGCGTAGGGTTATGATGCAAGACGCGCAGGATGAAGCCTTAAACAAAAGCCGCGAAGGCCACCGGGCCCGCCTGCGCGCTAAATTCCTGAAGAGCGGCCTGAGAGCGCTCAACGACTACGAAATCATCGAGTTGCTGCTCACTCTCGGCCAGCCTCGCAAGGATTGTAAGCTGGCGGCCAAGGAGGCTATCAAGCGCTTCAAAGACCTGCGCGGCGTTCTGGAAGCACTCCCCGAAGAACTGGAGCAGATAGAGGGCATTGGCCCCTCAAATTCGTTCGGCATAAAATTCGTGCGTGAAGCCGCGAGCGAATACCTGAAGCAAAAAGCTTTAGGTAGACCCTCGCTTAATTCCGAGAAGGCCGTTTTCGATTACCTCTACCAGTCCATGAGCGGCCTCAAAAAAGAGGTTTTCAGAGTCCTCTTTCTCAACAGCCAGAACGAGTTGCTGGAGACGGAGGCCATTTCCCAGGGCACGGTCAACGCCAGCGCCGTTTTCGCGCGGGAGGTAATAGAACGGGCGATTAAACACAAAGCCACTGCCCTCATTTTCGTCCACAATCACCCCTCTGGTAATACCGCTCCAAGCCAGGATGATAAAGCTATCACGCGCGAACTGGTGCTCGCCTCGAGCGTCATGAATCTCAATGTGCTGGATCATCTCATCATCGGCGACAACAGCCACTACAGCTTCGCAGCCCAAGGGCTGATTCAAAAATACGAGGCCGAGGTGGAGAGCATGAAAAGGCGAAGTGGAACATAAAGCGCCTCCTGTAACCTTTTACCTCATGGAGCGTTTAATAAGTAGATACTGCCGATTGGAGGTGGCTATGAATAAAATACTGCTCTGTTCTCTCTCGGTGATTTTATTTCTTATAGCGGGCTGTGCCGCTTCGAGCCCTGGCGCCACCTATACCGACCCGGATAAAATTATCCGTGTAGAAGTCGGCCAGGAATTCACTATATCCCTTAAAGCCAATCCCACCACCGGCTATACCTGGGATGCCCTGAGCCCGGCTTCCTGGTTGCAAATGGTTGAAAAAAGCTACAAGGCGGACGAGCCGGTTCTGGTGGGCTCGGGTGGAGTGGAGAATTTCCGTTTCAAGGCGCTTGGTAAAGGTCAGACAACCATAACAATGGGCTATGGGCGCTTGGTGGATTCCAAGGCAGCACAGACAAAAGTCTTCACCGTTGAGGTGAGTTCTTAACCTTTATACCTTCAAGTTTCAACAGGCGGTGTTTGGCAGGGGGTTCTCCGCTGAAGCCCCCGATGCCCCCGTCCGCGGCCAGAACGCGGTGGCAGGGAATAATAATCGGTATGGGGTTTTTGCCCAGCGCGTTTCCCACCGCCCTAGAGGCTCCGGGCTTGCCTATTTGCCCGGCTATCCAGCCGTAACTGCGTGTCTGGCCGTAGGGAATGCCGCGGCAGCTCAACCAGACCTTTCTCTGAAATTCAGTGCCTGACGACAGGTCGAGCTTGTCGCCGAAATCAACAGGTTTCCCCCTGAAGTAATCTCTTATGCGGGACACCGCTTCGTCGAAACGCTCGAAGCTCATGCGAACGGCTTCAGGACCGGGGTTCAGTTCGTCAAGTGCCGCTTTTTCAGTCGCCTGCGGCAGCGTGAGTCTCACAATTCCCGCGGGGGAAACAATCATTCCCACCCAGCCTGAATCGGTTTTGAAGCTGGTATAGCGCCACTGGCTATGGTTTTCCTTGCTCAGCATGGTATCTCCGTTCTTTTTGGGACAAGCGACTTCTCGCGCTGGTTCTACCCTGGTCGTCGAAGGGTTATTCCAGTTCGGTGCGGATAAGGTCATACCTGCCATCCGCCCGCCGCCTGAGGATAGCGGCTCTGTCACCGCTATCCGTGTCGATGAAAACGAACAGTTCGTCTTTGAGCAGGTCCGCTTCGGCCAGGGCTTCGGAGAGCGACATCGGCCTGATTCCCATATTGGTCGTCTGGGCGATGCGCTTGCGGCCGGCTGCTGGCGACGCCTCCGATGACTCTACGCGTATGGATTGCCCGCCTTTGTCCTTGCCCTGCCATTTGCCCTTCTGTTTATCTATTTGTTTGTTGATAGAATCGAAAGCCCGGTCTACGGCTGTCAATACGTTCTCAGCCCGTTCCTCGGCATGAAGCGTAAGGTTGGCTCCGCTGAGGCTGACCCGTATCACGGTGCGGTCCAGGGATGAGCGTGTGGGTTCTTCGATGACCTCAATGCGGGTTTCCATGATATTGTCGAGTTTGCTGTCGAATTTGCCCAGCTTGCGTTGGATGTAGCTTTTCAGTTCCGGGGTAAGAGTGACGTTGCGGGTATTGACAGTCATTTCCATAACATTCGACTCCTTTCCCTAAACTTCCCTGGCGACGGTCAACCCCCAGACAGACAGCGCCCCCGCCCGCTTGAGAGCCGAGGCACAGGCATCCAGGGTGGCACCGGACGTTGACACGTCGTCTATCAATAATACCCTCTTGTCCTTCACTTTTCCATCCAGGCTCTTAAATGCCTCTCTCATATTGCGATGCCTTTCAACAGAACTGGCGGTCCTTGCCTGAGGAGGCGTGTGGACGTGGCGCTTGAGGATGTCGGAGCGCACGGGAATGCCGCAAAGCTTTCCGAGCTGGTGGGCCAGAAGAAGGGACTGGTTATAACCCCGTTCGCGCAGTCTCTGAGGATGCAGCGGCACCGGTATAAACACATCAGTATCAATCGGATTCTCCGTCAGATAGTCATGGAGCACCGCGGCCAGGGGGGCGGCCATTACCCTCATGTTCCGGTACTTGAGCTGGTGCACGGCCTCGCGCGTCAGTTTTTGAAATGTGAGAGGGGAACGGATGCCGTCAATGGCAAGGTCGAGGCCGGCGCAGTCGCGGCAGGATTGGCCGCCGGTTTGAGGCAGGCCGCAACGGGAACAGAAAGGCGGTGAAAGGCGCGGCAGCTTCGCCAGGCAGGCGGGGCAGACTACCTCGCCTTCGAGCCCGCAGCCTATGCAAAACTGCGGGAAGAAGGAATCCGTTACAGCTTTTCCCAGGCGGTCCAGTCGATACAGCACGCGGCCTCGCGTTGAGAGACGGATACTAGGTTACGATGTTCTGGCGCGAGCGTCCGTTGTTGGCCCCGTTCATAATGGGTTCGTGGATATAAATATCGCCGTTCCTGATTTTGATGTTGTAACCGCATTCAGGATTGGTGCAAACCCAGGCTTTGTAAGTGATAGAAGCCCCCTGGCTGCCGAAGTCCGAAAGGGGCACGAGGTCGCCCACATGGCACTTGTGGCACTTGGGCATAGCATACTGTTCCACGGAATCCACCTCCCAGCCTTGATTTGCGGGAAGTATACACTACCCCATCGACAATTGGCAATAGGCTAAACACATAAAAATTGAATTCTTAGATGCACGGATGTCCGAGGTCGAAAAAAAAGCTGGACCAGCGAAAAAAATGAATCTAGTCTGACTCGTTCGCTCAAGATTGGTGACCGAGTACAGCTGAAGAAAGGACCGTGTAAATAGGGCCGGACGGTGTAAGCTGACTTTTAATCAGACTGATCGAGCCGACCTGAATCCTGCAATCGGTCGCGCATGCGGTGGAGCCTATGGCCTGCCCCAGTCTCTTTTTGTCGGCGGCGGAGGCTTCGTCACGCACGCGCGCCAGTGTAAGGTGGGGGCTGAAAGGTCGGTTTTCAGGACTGAACCCCAACCCGGCGAGGAGATGTTCGAGATATTTCTGTATCTTAGACAGCTCTTCGACGTTGCCGTTTAATCCGACCCACACGACGCGCGGGTTCTCCAGATTAGGGAAGGCGCCCAGACCGGCCAGGGTCAACTCGAATGTATCGAATCCGCGGCAGGCTTGAGTGACGGCGCTTTTGATAGCGTCGAGCTTGGACAGGGGAACGTCACCGAGAAAGTTCAGCGTCAGGTGAATGTTTTCAACGGCGCCCCATCTGGCGGGGCAGTATCCGCAGGCCCCTTTCACTTTCTCCTGGAGATGGGCTAGCTCACTTTTGGTTTCCTGCGGCAGCTCGACGGCGATGAAAGCGCGCACCTGTTCCGCGTTATTCTCAGCCACCTGCTAACCCCAGCAGCTTTTGCGTGTTCAGTCCCAGGATAAGGTCTCTGGCTTTCGGGGGTATATTCAGAGCCTGGATTTCTTTCAGAGCGCGGCTTTGGGGCATCAGGGGATAATCGCTGCCGAAAAGGATATGTTCGGCCCCGATAATGTCTATGGCCTGCCTGTATATCGCCGGGTCGTAGAGGAACGGCGAGGCTGCCGTGTCGAACCAGGTATTGGCGAGAGCTTTTTTCACCTCGGGCATGAGCGCGTAGAAAGGCATGCCGCCGCCCCAGTGCGCCAGTATGATTTTTAACCCCGGATAACGTGTTATAAACGGATAAAGCGCCTGCGGCGTCAGGTCTCCCTTGCCTGGATAGGGGTGTCCAACCGGTTCGGAAGTGTGAAACAGGCATATCAAGCCGCGTTCGATGAGGAATTTGGCGATAGGTGTCCATAGACTGTCAAATGGGGTGTCAAGACTGGCAGGCGTAGGCCTCATCTCGCCGATTCCCATAATACCGCCTTTGACGCAGCGCTCAAGCTCATGCAGGGCGCTATCACCGGCTTCCGGCAGCAGAGTGGCCATCCCCATGAGGCGCTTGGAAAAACGGGCGATAGAATTGAGGATGTAATCGTTGGCTTCGTTACAGAGTTCCTGCCGCGCCCAGCCGAAGCCGCAAACCACGGACATGTCGATGGCGTTTTTGTCCATGCTGTCAACCAGCTCGTCCGCGGTAACAAGCCTGGACGAAGGCCGGCTATAGAGCGCCGCAAAGCCGGCATCTGCCTGGAGGTAACGCTCCCGGTTTCTTATGACCTCCGGTGAAAAAATGTGTGTGTGAGAATCGATTAACACGCCTGGATTATAGCACAAACAAAAAGGAAGGTGGCTCGAAAAGAGCCACCTTCCCCTGTTTGACTTCCGCCTGCGACAGGCATAACAAAATCTGTGTGGGGAAAAAGTGTTCTCTTACTCCTTCTTCTTTTCGGCCTTGGCCTCGGGTTTGGCTTCTCCCTCGGCAGCCACTTCGCCCTCAGCCTCGGTGGGAGCGGCGACAGCCTCAGCGGCCACAGCCACCACTTCCTCTTTCTCTTCAGCCACCTGGCTGATTTTCACGATAAGCTGGTCGGGAGGCGCCACGATGGTCACTCCCGGCTTGAGCTTGATGTCGCGCACGGAGATAGACTGGTTGACCTCAGCTAGAACGCTCAGGTCGACCTCAATCTGAGGAGGCAGGTCGTCGGGCAGACTCTCGACGTCAAGCTCGTTGACGATATGCTCGATAATGTTGTTCTTCTGTTTCATAGCCGGAGCAGTGCCAGTGAAAATGATGGGTAGCGCCACCTTGATTTTCTCTGACTTGTTGACCTGGTAGAGGTCGACATGGACGAGCAAGCCGGTGAGGGCGTCGCGCTGAATTTCGCGGATAAAAACGCTGCGCGCTTCTTTCTCGCCGCCAACCTTGACATTAATGAGTCTGGTGGTGCCTTTCCGGGCGATGACTTGCTGAAGCTCGCTCGTATCGCATTGCAGCGCCAGAGATTCCACGCCGTGCCCGAAGAGATGCGCCGGGGTCTGCCCCTCGCGGCGCAGGAAGCGCGTCTTTTTACCCACGACTACTCTCTTGCTGAGTTTTAAACCCGTATCTGCCATTGCTGGTTGCCTCCTAGTTGTATTCTGTTTCTTTTAATATCGGTTATTTCTGTTGTCACTACCCTGTGTCAAGTCCCAATCTATATAACCCTGTTTAATAACCGCTAGATATTCAAGCGAAGGTTTGCCTTCGTCCCCCTGACGTTTCCGGACGAAGGTGACCGCCTCGACGGCCTCTCCGGTGTCCCGGAAGACTATCACGTTTGCTGTCGTGTAATCAGTCCCTTCATACCGGGCGAGGCGCGACAAGTCCTGTTCGCTAATCTCATAAATCCCGCCCATCACCCTGTCGCCGCGGGACTGTTGAATGCTGGCCACCGCGCCGCGCCAGGTGCGCGACCAGCCTGAAAAAATCAGTTTATAGTTGGGGAGTGTAGCGCTGAAGCGGGATTTGGCGGACGGGGCGCGTTCCGACATTTGCTTGCGGTTCAGGTTCGAGGCGAAGGCAAAGTAGTACACGCAACCCCCTCATTTTACCGCGGGCATTTCGAGCCCCGGCTGTTTTGACCCACTGCTAGGGCAGACACTCCTTTCCCAAAGTTTATATATTAGCCTTTTTTGGCTCCGCCGTCAAAGGCAGCCACAGGCGGCAAAGAAAAGAGGAGGCTCTCCCAGACGGAAAGCCTCCTCTTTAGCAATCCAGGACAAGTTAGCCCAAGGTCTTTGATACCGATGACACCAGGTTGGGAGTCTTGTCGGCCGCCTGGTAATAGCCGAGGAAGCTCTTGACCAGCGCGTCGCTGCCAAGGAATGCCTTGGCGAACTGATAGGAAATCGTCTGATAAAGCAAACGGGCGGTGACGATGTATGTGCCCTTGCCGCTCAGGCTTATCTGATATGTTACCTGGTCCGAGCCGCCGATGAAATTCGCATCGTTTAAAGCATCACCGTAAACGCCCGCGTCGGGGGGCGCCGTCGCCTTATTGAATCCTGTCGGTAGCAGGCGGTTATCCTTGAGATAGCTCGCTGCGCGCAAGAGGTTGTAGGTTACCTTGCCGTCCGTATCGCTCATGATTGACTCGTAAATCTGTACCTGGTCGGACCGGGTGATGAGATTGTAGTGCGGCTCGTAAGCCCCGGTCTTGGAGTCTGCATCATTGCCGCTGATTCTGCCGTCGGCATTGGGTTTGCCCGATTCGAAGACCACCTTGCCCGAACTATCGGTCACGGTGAATTGAATCCAGACGCGGCGGGAGGGGAAGCCGGTGGGGAATTTGTGGCCTGTCTGGTCGGAAACAGAAAGGGTGACCTTCATAACTCCGTTTTCAATGACACTGCTCACAACGGAAACCTGCCCCGAACGTGTGCCGAGCTGGGTGCTGGTAAGTTGAGAGGTTGCCAGCATCTGTTCTGTAGAAGCGCTTAGTTTGAGATCAGAGACATGTGAACTCATTATGTTAAGTATCAGGCTGCTGCCGCCGATGAAGCCATGCTGGTAGAATGTACTGCGCGGCGTGATGGTAGTGGGATTGTTAGAAATCGCCACGGGGCCGCTGGCGAGAGGCATGTGGCAGAACTGGCAGGCAAGTTGCTGGGCGGGGTTGCTACCGTAAATACTGTTAGCCCACTCCATGTAGGGCGTTTGCTCCGGGAATGTCCCTTTTACATTACCCTGGCTGTCGACGAAAGGTGTGTAGACAGTATGGCAGGTGCCACACAAACCGGCGCTGTTGGTCTGCTCCCCCAGAGCCGGAGTAAAACCCACCACGCTCTGCATGGGGTCGATGAGAGGGTTGGCATAATGACCGAACGCGATGCGGTTGGGCGCTTTGGTGGACGTATCGATAACATATTTGCCGTCGAAGGTGTCTGGCGTGCCGAGCCCGCTGCTTTGAATCTGATGACACAGCGTGCAGGAATTGCCGTCCAGGGCGGCTTTATTCAGGCTGTTGGACGCGCTGAGGAATCCATTTCCCAGCACGGAAACGGTCGTGCCGTCACTTACCGCCTGAGTGCGCGCCATGGGCATGTGGCAGATGGCGCAGGCATCTTCGATGGCGCTTTTCAAAGCCGGCAGGTCGGCCGCTTCAGAAGCAACTTTGGCCAGGAAGTAAGGGTCCCTGGCGGCATTGGCCATCATGGTGGAACGCCACTGGGTATCTATGGACACGTCTTTACCGCTGGCATCCTTAAGGTTGCTGTGACATTGCGCGCAGTTACCCGCACCGGCGAAGTGGCTGGTGGAGAATTGCACCAGCGGCGCGCCGGGGTCGAAAGGAGTCGTGGATGTTGACGGCGAACTTCCCGCACAGGCTCCTGTGAGGGTTACCACTGCGGCAGCTCCGAGACATACCAGCGCCTTTAATGATGAGGTTGTTTTAATCATAGTACACATCCTGCCTTCTCCAGCCCCCGTGCTGGAAATATTTTAAAGGACACGCTTGTTATGCACTTATAATTATCGGAGACGGAATCACCAGTGTCAAGACTGTTACCAAAGTTTTTGGAAAAAATATTCCAAATCTAACTCAAAGCTATTGACATTTGAGTTACGAATGGTCTATCCTAGCACCAAACTCACCAAAGGAGGTGTTCCATGCAGGGTTATTGTGTAAAGTGCCGCACCAAGAGGGAGATGAAGAACGCCAAGGGCATCACCATGAAGAATGGCCGCCCGGCCACCCAGGGCGTCTGTCCCGTCTGCGGCACCAAAATGTTCAAGATCGGAAAATAGTCCCCTTCACCCGTCAAGGTGAAAGAGGCTGGAACTAATCCGGCCTCTTTTCTTTTGGGCTTTACGAAAGAGAAAAATTGCTCTTAGATGGTTTGACAATCTTAAACAGGCAGTCTATATTGGCATTATCCGGGGCAAAAGATTGCCACAAGAAAAAGGGGTTCTGGTGTCATGAAGGCCTACGGCGAACCCGTTGCGGTAGACAAGTTACCTCGGTTAAATGAGTATGGCGCTGACGACCTTTTTGTCTGCTGCGCCAGTTTCGAGGACAGGTGTCTTTCGGGGGCGCTCAAACTGGGCCCTGGTTTCAGGGTTCGCTACAGCGTTATCTTTGTCATCGAGGAACCTTTTTATACCAAGGAAGTCGATACCAATCTTTTCAAACTACAGTCGCAGCTCAGCCGGCATACCGGTGAGGGCGTCTATATCATCCGCTGTCAGCGCGACAATCCAGCGGAAGCTATAAGCCAGCTAAAAAATATCTGGCCCAAGTGCAAGCCCAAAGATACCGACGAACCGTTTATCACCTTCGATATCAGCGGGTTTACCAAGATATACCTTCTACAACTCCTCTACTTCATCGTGGCCGAGCAGAATCTGGGCATACCGCGCATTATCCACACCACCCAGGCGTATACCCCCACCAAGCTTACTCGCGGCGTAGAGCAAATCACCACCGTGGCCAATTTCTTCGGGACCATATCGTTCGAAAAGCAAACGTTGCTGGTGCTGCTGCTTGGATTTGAGCCGGAGCGGAGCCTCAGTGTCTGGAAGCATTTCAACCCGGTGCGCACCATCGCCCTCATCAGCAATCCTCCGAGAGATGGCCAGACGGATTATCTGGAGTACGCTCAGAAAAACAACGCCTATCTGCTGGCTCAGGCAGGCGTTGAATTACGCGACGTCCCGCCCGACGATCCTTACGGGGTGCGCAATATGCTGGAATCAATTTACCATGAAGTGCGCGATTCTTTTAACGTGGTGGTGGGGCCTTTCGGCACCAAACCGCAGACTGTAGGGGTATTTCTTTTCTGCCTTGAACATCCCAAGGTACAGGTGGTCTACTCTTACCCCACCAGTTACACCCGTTCTTACCTTCAGCGCCAGCCCGGCGCCACTCTTTTGCTGCCCATGTCACCGGCGGTGGGAGTGGACATCCGTAACCGCGACGCGGAAGATTGACTAGGGGGTTTCCCAACCTCGCTTTTTTCATTTTTCGCTCCTGACCTTCTCGGGCTGTCCGATGATTGATGTCATATGGTTTCTATCTGTCCATCTACCCCTTGACAACCACGGCCAGTTGACTATACACTGTCCACACTATGGCGAATCAAAGTTTTAACATTAACGAAGCAGCCAAAAGACTCAATGTTTCCACGCGCACCATCAGGCGCTACATAAAGGCCGGTAAGCTCAAGGCCGAGCTCGTCAAGGGCAGCTTCGGCGACGAATACCGCATACTGGAGCTACCCCCGCAACTGGACCCCAATCTGACCATGGACAACGGCAAAACTGCTGGCAAGACCTCGGGGCAGCCGTCGAGCGAGAGCTTCGACCTCATCCGCGAACTGCAGGAAAAGAATCTGGCGCTGGCGGCGCAATTGGGGGCCGCCGCCGAGCGCATCCGCAATCTGGAGGGGCAGGTAAAACTGCTGGCCCCACCGAAGCCGGAAAAGCCGGTGGCCGAACCCTGGTGGCAACGTCTTCGCGAGGTGCTTCAGCGCCGCAAAAAGGCTTAAACCTGATGCGGCACCTGTCGCCATACCCTGGACAGGTGAGTGAGGGCGACCAGGCTGGGTAAAGCCATACCGTATATAATATAGATTCCCTTTACATGGAAAACCCAGCCTAAAAACGGTAACAGCACGAAAAGCGGCACGCTGGCAAGCGTAACATTTTTTGTTTTAAGCAAAGTCAGCAGGCTGACAAGACCGGCGATAAGCATCGGCCATGTAACCAGTAAAAACAGTACCCCTATGGTGGTAGCCTCTCCCCGGCCTCCCCGGCAATGTAAAAACACAGGCCAGTTGTGGCCGGCAACTGCCAGTATGCCGGCCAGCAAGATGACGGGCATGCTCATATCGGCGAACTGTGCTATTGAGACTACCACGATGCCCTTGAGAAAATCGATTATCCCTACTGTGATGCCGATACGCGGGCCGAACAGGCGGAAGGCGTTTTGAGCGCCCATATTGCCATCGCCCATCTGGCGTATGTCTTTACCGCAGGCGATGCGCCCTGCGATATAAGCTGTTGGGAAGGCTCCCAGCAGGTAAGCCAGGACAAGCACCGACAGTGTCAAAGCCCACATATGTTTCTCTTAAGTGCCGGGGGAGGGACTCGAACCCACAAGGATTGCTCCGGAGGATTTTAAGTCCTCTGCGTCTGCCAGTTCCGCCACCCCGGCCTGCCCTTGCTATTGTACTATGCCGCAGGGTTGGCTTCAACTGTACAACGCGGTATCTGTCTCCAGCGAGCGGATAATCAGGTGGTGTCAGTCTATCCGCCCTCTTAGAAAGTGGTCATTTTCCTCTCCGTTAGCGGAAATCTGGCTTGCCACAACCCCTTGCCATCGGCCAGGGTTGTCAATGGGTGTGGAAGGTCTGTTATAATGCGAGCATGAGACAGAATATATCCGTCAAAGATATTCTTAAATTTCTTGGAATGATTTTACTAACCGGCACGAGCGGGCTGGTGATGGGTTTCGGGGTGGGTTATTTACTGGCAGCGTTGATGCGCAATCAATTCGAAGGATGGGGTGGACTGGTGGGCGCCATCATCGGTCTGTTTGTTTTCTATCCAGTCGGCGTCATACTCGGACAGGTCATATTCAAACTCAGGCATTACCGGGGGTCTCTTCTACTGGGAATTGCGGGAGTTTTCGCTGGCGCTTTTATGACCATGGGATTGAGTTACCTGTTTCACCTCAACGTGAGCTCAAACATCTTACTTCCCAGCTTTCTCGTGCTCACCCCACTACTGGGAACGGCAGGCTATCA
Organism: Dehalococcoidia bacterium; assembly: GCA_003597995.1. Taxonomy (NCBI): domain Bacteria; kingdom Bacillati; phylum Chloroflexota; class Dehalococcoidia; species Dehalococcoidia bacterium. The sequence goes on along the minus strand of QZJY01000008.1, from coordinate 171 downwards.
CCTGGGAAGAAGAAAACCTCAGGTCGAAACACCGACAGTGTGAATTGGTGCTTAAAGAGATACCGCGCGAGGATTAATCTCATTAGGGTCTAATTCCCCGCCGCTTGCGGCGAATCCGGTAAATATATCCAGATTCACAAAGATCAACTAAGATTATTGTGATACCCCGAC
>QZJY01000007.1 GCA_003597995.1 Dehalococcoidia bacterium | reverse complement strand
TAGTGTGGTAGCTGGCGCGCCGCAGGAGAGCGAAATTCATGACCGAAATGGCGCTTGTCGAATGAACGAAACGACTGTCTCAGCGTCGTTGCGAGTGTCCACCGTGGCGGACCGAAGCAATCTCTATCAATTTCCCTTTGCGAGGACGAGGTGAATATGAAAACAGTTACCCCTCACCTTAATCCTCTCCCACAAGGGGAGAGGGAAAGAGAAATATGAACTCAAAATCAATTAAGAAATGGCTTGCCCTCGTCTTAGTGATTGCGCTTATCCTCGGCACGGTGGCCTGGATATCACGCCCCGATGACAAGGTGCATGTCTATTTCCTGGACGTGGGGCAGGGAGACGCCACGCTGATACGGCAGGGGAACCTCGACATTCTCATCGACGGCGGCCCCAGCCCGCAGGCCATCACTACGGAACTGGGAAAAAGGCTGCCCTTCTGGGACCGGAGCATCGAGTTGGTGGTGATGACCCACCCGCACGCCGACCACATGACGGGGCTGGTAGAGGTGCTTAACCGCTACCAGGTGGGAGAGGTGCTCTATCCCGACATCTCCTATGCCTCGCCGGAGGAATACGACGAAGCTCTCTTTAACGAGTGGCTGAGATTAATCGAACAAAAGAATATAAAATCAACGCTGGCTCGGACTTATCTCGAATTGAGCGTCGGCGATATCGTCATTGAGGTGCTCAACCCGCCGGCTACTCCTCTCAGCGGCACTGAGTCCGACATCGACAACAACAGCGTGGTCTTGCAGGTGAGGGCTGGAGAGATTAGTTTCCTTGTCACCGGCGACCTGATGTGGGAGGGCGAGCTTGAGATAGCCTACGAGAGGCTGCTGCCTCAAAGCACGTTGCTCAAGGTGGCGCACCACGGCTCGGACACCTCCACGAGTGACGAGTTCCTCAACGTCCTCATGCCGCAGATAGCTGTCATCTCGGTGGGCGAGAACGACTACGGCCACCCGAAAGCGGAGGTGCTGGAGAGGCTGGCGGGGAGGCTGGGAGCATCCAACATTTACCGCACGGACAAAAGGGGTACAATCGAGTTCATCACGGATGGGCGGAGGCTGTGGGTGAGGGGTACTTGACAAAATACCTAATTAAGGTATAATCATGCCTATTATGGGTATATCAATTTACGATGACAAACTCTCGTCCTTCCTGTTTAATCAGACGCGGCGGGCATTATTAGCCTTGTTCTATGAACATACCGATGAATCCTATTATGTCAATCAGATAGTGAGGTCGCTCGTTAAGGGTTCCGGCGCTGTTCAACGCGAACTCCGGTTGATGACCGAAGCCGGATTAATCGTGAGGACACAAAAAGGAAATCTGGTTTTTTACCAGGCTAACAGCAAATCCCCCATTTTCAATGAGCTTAGGGACATCGTCAGAAAAACACTTGGCGCTGCCGGCGTAATCAAAAAAGCGCTGGAACCGATGGCAGATAAGATCAGGGTTGCTTTCATTTTCGGCTCAGTGGCCCGCAGTACAGACGATAGGGCAAGCGATATAGACCTGGTGCTGATAGGACCGATGAGCTTTGACGACGTTGTCTTTTCCATTTCAAAAGCCCAGGACATACTGCGACGTGAAATAAATCCGGTGGTTTATCCGGTTGGAGAATTTAAAAAACGTTTGGCGGAGAAGCATCCTTTTGTCCTGGAAGTAATGCAAGGCAAAAAGATATTTATAATAGGTGATGAAAATGAGCTTGGAAAACTGGCTGGCCGATAAACTTATCGAAATACATCATCCTTCGGCGCATGAGACCAAGCGCCTGCTGGCTATATGCGACCGCGACCTGGAAAAGTGTTGCATACCCGGGCTCGGGCCCGACTGGAAGCTGAGCATAGCTTATAATGCCGCCCTCACGGCGGCTATGGCGGCGCTATCGGCGGCCGGATATCGCGCGAGGAAAGATGGCCAGCACTACCGCGTTATACAATCGCTGGCCTATACCATCAAGGCAAAGCCGCTCCTCATCACGACGCTGGATAAGTTCCGCCAGAAACGTAACATCAGCGATTACGAAATGGCGGGAATGATAACAGAAGCAGAGGCAGAAGCAATGCTCACTCTGGCTAAAAATTTACGAAACGCGGTCGAGGAGTGGTTGAAAAAGAATCACCCTGAACTGCTCTAGGAATGTCCAGCAAGAGTTCATAACTGATGGACGGAGGCTGTGGGTGAAATCAAACGCTTAATGTTGCTTAATCCACATAACTAAATCCTCTTTTAAGAACACCCTTTTCTTCCCAATTTTATGGCTCGGCAATCCTTCCTTCATCAACTTATACACGGTCTGATGGCTTACCCCTAAAAACTCCTGTGCATCCGTGAAGCTCAGGAATATCCTATCAATTTTCTCTTTGGGTTGTTCTGATACCTTCTTCCTTGCCATGCTTCACCATCCCTACGTTTTGAGGTGATGGTACAGAACGGAGATTCATTAGGCACAATTATATGATAATAGATATATATTGACATTAGATATTGAGCGACCTACTATGTAGCACAGGATAGCTGGAGGTTCGTTATGAATAATTCAGCTCGTACATGTTGGCAACGTATCGCGTTGGTTGTCCTCGCAATCCTTGTTATGGCATTTACCGGCTGTACGTTATCCATCACTACCTCAGGCAATGCGATAATAATATCTCCAGTTGCTACGCAAACAAGCCCAGGAACCACAGTAACTCAGACAGTTACTGCATCCCCAACTACCCAAGCGTCAACTATAGCTGGGGATGCTTTGTCTACTGCATCTAATACGCCAGCGACTGTTACTACAACAACTGTCACTAATACAATTCTAACTACTAGCGGCACCCTCTCCGTCTATTTCATCGACGTCGGCCAAGGCGACTCCATTCTTATCGACCTCGGCACTACCGAAATCCTCATTGATGCTGGCGAGAGGCAACCCGGTGTGGTGCAATTCCTTAAGCAACATGTGGACGGCGACCTCGAAGTAATGATTGCCACCCACCCCCATGCCGACCACATAGGTGGTCTAATCGATGTCCTGAACACCTTCAAAGTTGATCAGGTTTGGTACAATGGCGAATCTAGTACATCAAAGACTTATTCTGACTTCATGAACGCTGTGGAGGTAGAAAATGCTCAAGTTAATATCGGCAAGAGGGGTAACAAAATCACCGCAGGCAACCTTACTTTAACAATCCTTAACCCGTTCGATTTATCCGGCACCACCAATAACAACAGCATCGTTACAGAGCTTGATTATGGGAACGTCGATTTCCTGTTCGAAGGGGATACTGAGCGGGAATCTGAGGCGAGGATGCTCTCAGCTAGCGATATTCCATTGCACCATGTGCAGGTTTTGAAGGTAGGGCATCATGGGTCAAAAACGGCTTCTTCTCCGGCATTTCTGGCAAGAGTCATGCCAGAGATTGCCGTGTATATGGCTGGGGTAGGAAATAGTTATGGGCATCCGCATAAAGTGACAATTGATACATTGAAGAACATTGGAGCTGCCATATTCGGTACCGACGTTAATGGTAATATCTTAGTAAGAACCGATGGGATAACATATAGCGTCCAACCTGCTAGAAGTTAGAGGAGGCCGGGAATGAAAAGGGCATTGATAACCTTGGCAATCGTTCTCAGCATCATGCTTTATGCCTGCATCCAAAGCCCAGCCCAGACAACTCAGAAGACGACCCTTCCTCCGTCGAGCCCACTGGCTACATCAAACTTACCGCAAACTACGACGAAGCCGCCTTTGTCAACCAGCACTCCACCTACAACAACTGTTACCACTCCGTCACCAACCACCAGCTCGCTTTCGGTAAGCACGACTTCCAGTGCTTCACCTTCCACAAAGACCAGCATAGCCCCGACGACAAGCATTCCTCCGACAACAACCTTGCCGTCTACGACAACGACTACTCCCCAAACTACAACCGCTCCTCCGACTACCATTACTACTCCCCCGTCCACCACGGCAACACTGCAGCTCGAGATTGTTTCAGTGACATCACCGGTCCGTCCCGGCGCAAACGCTACACTGACTGCAAAGACAGCACCAGGCGCGCTGTGCAGCATAACCGTCTACTATAAGTCAGGTCCGAGTACCGCGCAGGGTCTATATGCCAAGAATGCGGACAGCAATGGGAATGTATCCTGGACATGGAAGGTGGGCACGAACACGACACCCGGCTCGTGGAGGATTGTAGTCACAGCTAGTTTGGGAGGGAAAACGGTGCCGAAGGAAACATATTTCACCGTGGCCTAGAATCCACTTCTGTAAACGAATCATCAACAGAAAAGAATAGCAATAGAAGGGAATTTCTGCTTTCCGCAGTCTAAATCCAAACCTGCACTTCCAGCGCACCCATGATTCTCCCATCTCCTCCGGCCTCTCGCGCCCCACTCGCGTCGCACAAAGTAATTATTCTGCCCCCAATCCTATAATCTATACCTATGACTAAAGTTGCCATTCGAGCGCAGGTAGCGTAGAATACTTGTGATTAACAACTGAATATATTAACTATCGAGAGTGGTGGCGAGGGTTATGGCCCTGTGACCCACCCGGCAACCTTTAGTCTTTCTTAAAGGTGCCAAAGCCATCCCGCAAGGGAAACGATAGGCCGCTTACAAAGCGAAAAAGAGGGCTTTAGCCTCCTTACAACGGAGGTTTTTTATTGCCCGTTTTAACTACCCCTGTATTGTAATACTGCGATGACAATAATGAGGACCAGACATACGATAAAAAAATACAGAAAGGCGAACTTCTGCTTCAGCACAGGCCTTGCGGGTAGAGTTGGCGGAGGTTGAATCCTCGGGTTCAGGTCCTGCGTGTGTTCCAGCCTTGGTTTTTGAGCTTTCCGCATCACTATTTCAACCGGGATAACCTTTTCATCTCTGGATTTGGTTTTTTCATTCTCCAGCCGGATTAATAATCTGCACTGGGCTTGCTGCCCCGGTTGTCCCATCCCGGTAGCTTCTACGGTAACTTCCAGCGGCAGGGGCTCATTGGTTGTTGATTTAATATCGGTAACACGCAGCCAGGGGGCTGCCGCATCATCGATCCAAAACCTGGTGTAAGGACCGCCGGTGCTTTTGATTTCAAAACTGGTGCTCTTTTTTTGTCCAGTCTCAAGGTCTTTGAAGCGTATGTGTCTGACTCGGATATCAAGTTTCGGTGGGGTAGTGTACGGATTGTTCTTTAGGTCTTTAAGGAAATCGTACGCCGCGCTTGCCTGCTTGAAATCATCTTCGGCTTTTTCCCGCATGCTCTCGGGCAGGTTTGCCGTTTTGTCCGGGTGAAACAGGTTGGCTTTGTACAGCCATTGGGTTTTTATTTCCGCGGGAGCAGCAGTTACTGGAACCCCGAGGATACGGCAGGCTTCTTCCCAGGTCATTTCAAATATCCACTACTTCCTTATGATTCCCCTGGGCGGCGGCAAGAGGTTGGATGCCGAAGCAATTGTTTTTGCGAACTGCTCTCTAGCTACCTTAGACCCCAACTCTTTTCGCGTGGCAAGATTCTGCAGAAATTCCCTATCTGCGTCATCAGTGCCGATTGTGATAATGTCGATACCCTCACTCCTGGCTTGTTTGCCGGCTGATAAGGCAGCCTGCTCATCATCGGCTTGTCCATCGGTTGCGATTACAATAGCACGGCTGCCGTCAAATAGCTTTAAGCGCGTGTGCGCCAGCTTAATTGCATCAGCCATATTTGTCGTTCCGCCCGGTACCAGGTTTTGAAGGCACGGTTGAAGCACTTTCATATCACGGACCGGTTCGCAAAGATGACTTGCTTCTGAATCGAACGATATCAGGCCGACAAGATACTCTTTCTTAATCGCATCTCTGGCGAAATCGATGATACCCTTCTTCGCCTGCTCCAGCTTGTACCCGCTCATGCTGGCAGAACAGTCAATAACAAGATAAACGTAACCTTGCTGGCTGTCGAAATGCAGGTTTATCTTCTGTCCTTCAGTATGCACACTGATTCCACCGGATTTCACGGAATAGCCTGCGCTTGCCGCCCCGCGCACAATCTCAATCCCCTTCGATTTTTTGTCCATCGCCCGCCAATCCTTGTGGTGTTTCGTTGGCATTATAACATCATTCAGGGTAATTGAAATGGACAGCAGGCGCAACAACTCGTCATTCCGCCCTCAATCCTGTAATCTATCTCCATGGCTAAAATCGTTCTGTCACTGCACGACTGCTTCAATAACATCCTTCACTAACCAAACTAGCTGAACTTTTTATACTTAGAGTATTAAAAATAGAGTATATTGTATAACGAGTGCAAAATATTCATTTAGTTTGGATGTATTAAGGCCTGATGTGCCTGGGTCCAATGGGCGCAGACAATGACATTATCGCGTGCCAAAGTAATTATCAATCCGGTAGCGGGTGGTGGCTCAATCCGCAGGCACTGGCCACATATCTACACGCACCTGCGTGACACTGGCTTATCGTTTGACTATGAATTCACAAGAGGCCCGGGTCATGCGATTGAAATAGCCAAACGAGCTATCGACGCTGACTATCGCTACCTTATAGCCGCTGGTGGTGACGGAACCATAAACGAGGTGGCCAATGGCATATTACGTTCAACCAATTCGAGCGATGTGACTCTTGGCATGTTCAGCACGGGAACCGCGAGCAGTTTTGCCCGTTCGCTTGGTATCACCCAGGATTACGCTTCTTTATTGGTCAATAGGAAAACGATTTCGATAGACGTTGGCATGGTTGAATGCTGGAACCAAGGACGACGCCTGCAGCGCTTTTTTGTAAATGAAGCCAGCGCAGGTTTTGGGGCTGCCATTGTGAACGCTTGGAGCAGATTGCCGAAACTGTTTGGGCACAGTATCAATTACAGGCTTCGCACTATCACGGGCTACAGCGCCCTGGTTGCCCATCGGAACAGGTGGATTAGACTTGTCGTAGGAAATAAACACGAGAATTTTCTAGGCTGTTATGTGGTAGTAGCCAATGGACAATACTTTGCAGGCGGAATGCAGATAGCTCCCCATGCCAGGCTAGACGACGGCTTGTTGAACTTAGTGACCGTAGGTGATGTCAGCAAATCTGAACTGCTGAGGATTGTGCCAACAGTTTACGATGGGAGTCACATCGGACATCCTAAAATAAAAGAGAGAAAGGTAACAGTTGTCACGATTGAGTCCGATGAGCGACTGCTCGTAGAGGCCGATGGAGAAATCCTCGGGGAAGCTCCTGCGTCATTTTCGGTGATGCCATCCGCGTTGACCGTTGTGGTTTAAGCAGAAGATTCCCTGTGTTGCAAAAAGTACATATAAACTATCAAACGTATACTGGTAAACAAGAGCGTTTTGTATTAGTTATTCTTCCGCCAATCCTGTAATCTATAGCTATGGCTAAAATCGTCCTGGACTTGCACGATTGCTTCAACAACGGCTCCATGATAGACGCCGAGCTCAACCGCGTCATCAACGATGCGGTGAGTAAGAGGATTGCGCTCGTAGAGATAATCCCCGGCAAGGGTTCAGGGCAGCTCAAAAAGCGCGTTCTGCGTTTTCTGGCAGAGCCGCAGGTGAAAAAGCTGTATCACCGGCTGGAGAAGGATGACAAGAACTTCGGCCGGATTTTCGTGCATTTCAAGTTCTGATCTTATGTCCGTTTTGAGGGGTATGAGTGTGCGTCTCCGTCCTTGTTCTAAGGGAAAGATCCTGCAAGAGAGGGGCGCCGCAGCGCCCACTCTCTTAAATAAACTTCCCACGACCTTGCGGTCGGGGTATTAACAGATACGAACTTCGTTCGGTCCGCTTCGCGGCGAACTACATCCCTCGACCACAATGGTCGGGATATTCGGGAAAAGGTGAGTATAAATTCCCCTTCCCGGTGGGAAGGGGATAAAGGGGATGGGACTGAGGACTAATAATTGTGAACGGTAATCAGCGCTCCAGCATCAAGCCCGGCATGAAGGTTGCCATTGTGCTCAAGGCTGACCAGCAGAGCGGCAAACTCACCGAGGGCGTGGTCAGGGACATTCTGACCAACTCCCCTACCCACCCCCACGGCATCAAGGTGCGCCTGGTGAGCGGGCAGGTGGGGCGTGTAAAGGAGATAAAGAGCTAGGTCTGTATTTTTGTCATGAAGAATCCCTCTTAATCTCCCCCATTCGGCTTCGCTCAGGGCAAGCTCTTTCCAAGGGGAGAAAGGGGTTGGGGGTTACAGTCACCCTCACCTTAGTCCTCTCCCCTCAAGGGAGAGGAAATTAAGAGAGATTGCTTCGCCTGCTGCGCAGCCTCGCAAAGACAAGGGGAAAATCCCCTTTAATCCCCCTTTTGTTAAAGGGGGAGATTCTAATTACTTGTTTTGCCAGCCGTTGAAGCTGCTCATCCCGGAAAGAGCCTCGCGATGATGCTCCCGCCTCGCCAGCGCCTCGTCGAAATAACCCAGCGTCAAAAGAGCCACTACCTTCCTGTCCCAGGGGATATTGAGCGCTTTCTTGACCTTCTTTTCGTCGAAGAGCCCCATCCAGCAGGTGCCCAGCCCCAGCTCGTCCGCCTGCAGGATGAAATGCTCGACGGCGATGCCCATGTCTATCAGGCCGAAATTCGTGCGCAGAACAAGGTTCCCCAGCCTGATACCGGGGCCGGGCGGGTCGGCCACGGCGGCAACCAGCACCGGCGCCTCTCCGGGGAATTTCATAGCGGAGAACAATCCGCTGAAGGCCGCATGGCATAACTTGCCCCTCAAAACCGGCTCATCGACGATAACAAAATGCCAGGGCTGGCTGTTACTGGCCGAGGGCGCCAGGCGCGCCGCTTCCAGGCATTGCATTATCTTCCCTCGCTCCACCGGTTTGTCCAGGTAATGGCGTATGCTGTGGCGATGCCGTATCAGGTCCATAAGTGCCATTATCTTATCTCTCCTTCCTCTGCCGGAGCCGCCAGGCTGTGGGCCGCCAGCAATGCCCTGTCCTTGAGGATGACATCTCTGTCGCCGTCGGCTATGATGCGCCCCTGGTCCATGATGATGACGCGCGAGCACAACGCCCGCACCATCTCCATGTCATGCGAGACGATGAGCTTGGTACCGGGCAACTTGCGCAGCAGCCCGATGAGATGCCACTTGCCGCCGGGGTCGAGGTTGGAGGTGGGCTCATCCAGTACTAACACCTTGGGCGACATGGCCAGCACGGTCGCGATGGCGATGCGCCGCTTTTCACCCAGGCTGAGGTGATGCGGCGAGCGTTTTTCGTAGCCCGCCATGCCCACCTCATCCAGTGCCTTGTTGACGCTTCGCCTGACCTCATGCGGGGACATGCCCAGGTTGAGCGGGCCGAAGGCCACGTCGTCGAAGACGGTGGGTGAAAAAAGCTGGTCGTCGGGGTTCTGGAAGACCAGCCCCACCTGCCTGCGCACCATCTTGAGATTGCCCTCTTCTACTGCCTGACCCAGTAGCCTGACCGCGCCGTCGTGCGAGTGCAGCAGTCCGTTGAGATGCAGCAGCAGCGTGGACTTGCCGGCTCCATTGGGCCCCATGAGGGCCACGGTCTCGCCCTCGTTTATGCTCAGGCTGACGCCGCGCAGGGCGGTCTGGCCGTCGGGGTAAGAGTAGGACAGGTTTTTAACAGCGATAACTTCAGCCAATCAAGTTCCTCGTCAATAGCGGCGACAGGCCTATAACGATGGCCGCCAGAACTATAATTATCATAAAAGCGACATCAGAAATGCCGAAACTAAGCTCGTTGAGGGAACGGCTGTGGCCGTCGAAACCGCGCGAGAGCATGGCTCCGTAGATGCGCTCGCCGCGCTCGAAGCTGCGCAGAAAAAGCGCTCCCGCCATATAACCCAGCGCCCTTACATGCAGCCTCACACCTCCGCCGAAGCTGCGGCTGTCGCGCGCCAGCCTGAGGCGCGCGGACTCATCGCTTATCACGAAAAGATAGCGGTACATGAAGCTCATCAGCATTACCATAATAGAAGGCATCTTCAGTTTTTCCAGCCCTTTTAAGAGGTCCGCCATGCTGGTGGTGGCCGTGAGCAGAATGAGTGCCAGAACAGACAGCCAGGCTTTGGCTAATATGCCCCCCACCAGTTCCAGCCCTTCGCGCGTGACGCCGATATGCCACGAGCCGAGGTCGAAACCCCACACCGCTGTCCCTTCTTTGAAGAAAGGCATGAAAATGGCGATCATCAGCACGAAGGGCAGCACCGTCAGCGAACGCCTGAGCACATAAAGGGGCGGCACGCGGGAAAGCAGCAGCAGTGCGAAAATGAGGATAAGGAAAAGGCCGTAAGCCAGCCAGCTGGCCCTGGGTATCAGCACTATGGCCGTCACCAGAGCCAGCGTAGCTATAAACTTGGCGCGCGGGTCGAGGCGGTGCAAGAAGCTATCGACCTCGCGGTACTGGTCGAGAAAATGATATTTCATGCGTTGTTAAGCCAACCACACTATTGATTTGTCGGCATGAGCTTCGATTGACGGGCCCGGGTGATAAGCCAGGTAACGCCGTAGGCCAGCCCGAAGACAATCACAGTCCCCAGCCAGCCGGCCAGAATGGTAGCCAGCGCTTCATTGTGAATGCCGGGAAAGGCGTAGTCGGCGATGACGGAGAATGGCGAGGAGCCAGCCAGTCCCAGAAATCCCTTGCCCTCGGCCACACGCTCCAGCCCGTCGGGAGAGGACGAGGCCAGGGGAGACAGCGCCGCTACAGCCAGGCAGAAGATAAAGGCGATCAACCACCACTTTTTATTCATCATTTGCTCCTATGCTTTCTGCAATTCCAGCAGATCGGCGCGTGTGCTGCGAATCAAAGCCAGAGCAGACACAGTAATCGCGCCTTCGACCAGCCCGATAATAACGTGCACGCTGAGCATGGCCGGTAATACCACGCCCAGGGGAGAGGCGCCCGAGATGGCCAGTTCCAAAGAAGCAGCCGTGGCAGCCAGTACAACTGAAGCCCACGCGGCAAAATAGCCCGAAATCATTTTAGAACGGAGATTATCCCCCATGAGTTTGTTACCCAGGCGGTAGAGCAGATATGACCCCAGCCCGCCTATGATGCCCATGTTGAATATGTTGGCCCCCAGCGCCAGCATCCCGCCGTCCTGAAAGATAAAGCACTGGGCGATAAGCACCAGGGCCAGAATGATGACCGCGGCCCACGGTCCGAGCAGGATGGCACACAGGGCAGCGCCCAAAAAGTGCCCCGAAGTGCCCCCGGCTACGGGGAAATTGAGCATTTGAGCAGCGAAGACAAAGGCTGCCATGATGCCCATGAGCGGAACCTGTTTTTCGCCCAGATTCTTGCCGACTATTCTGACGGCATTAGCCAGCCCGCCGGCCGAAACCACCGCCGTCCCCGCCATTGTGCCTGCGTTGAGAAAACCATCGGGAATATGCATACAGTTTCCTTCCCTCCTTTTTTTCCTTTGCTATTATATGCAACTGCAATTAGTTGCAGCTATAAATTAAAAAAAATCAGTCGCAGCCCTTGCAGCGTCCAAAGATAGCCAGGTGTTTCAGGTCGGCGCGGAAGCCATACTTCTCAGACAAGGCAACGGTGAGAGGCGACAGCGTCTCCTCATCCAGGTCGATGACTTTGCCGCATTTCGAGCAAACCAGATGGTGATGATGCTCGTGGCCGGCGCTGTGGAAACGCACCCGCCCGTCGCCCATATCGGTCTCGGTCACCATGCCCATCTCTTTGAGCAGTTCGAGCGTGCGGTAGACGGTGGAGATGTTGAGGCCGGGGTAGCGCCGGCGTATGTCCCGGTAGATTTCCTCGGCGCTGATATGGCCGCTGGCTCCCTCGATGGCCTCCAGTATCATCAGCCGCTGGGGCGTCATGCGGTAGCCTTTCTGCGCGAGGCGGGAGGCAATATCCTTCACATGGGTCATAGCAGAAAAATTGTAGCAGAGGCTGAAAGTTATTGCAAGTGGTTTGCAATTACGAAGATTTGCAATATTAGGCTAAATAAAGACATTCACGTCTTAGGCACAAAATCCATACGCCGGCTTCTCGATGCATAAATAGAATGAGTCACAATAGCAAAATAGTAGTTCAAACAATAACGTATATTGGTTAAAATTGAGGGTTTACTGTTAATGAGAAAGACACGGCGCAGGAAATGATTGATATTACCAAAATCTGAGAGTTGTTCAATTCTGTAATGGAAGTTTGAATCTTTGATATTTGAGTCCCTCGCGATTGTAGGCGTCATTACGTCCTCAAACCTTGCAATCAGTTCGGAAATGTCATCTTCTGTGTCAATTAAAAAAATAGATATGTCGGGATCCAAATCCTGATCTCTTTGCAGAAAATGGCACACATCGGAGGTGCTAATCTTATTTGGCGTAGAACACTTGGTTTCAACATAGGCTAATTGGGATTCAATACGAGCAAGTACATCGAAATCACCACCAGCACCTACGGCTTCAACAGCCACACCCCAAGCAGATGTGCATCCCAATTCACGTTTGAATAATTCCGAAACATACCACTCTAACGTATGGCCATAGTCATTGACATTTACGGCGAGATTATAAAAACCAGAATTGTCTTTGCTTAAAATTCCAGATTGTACTAAGAAATCAAGGTATTCTGTGCGTTTAGCTGTTCCACAATCCTTTTCGAATTCGTCATAGCTTATACCTGTGTTTTTACCAACCATTTTCTTAAGTAGTTTCCTGAATGTACAACTACCCATATAAAAGAAATATTTGTCCACATTGCTTGCATTTTTAGGCAATAAGATGTTATCAAGCTGTCCTTCGCCTGCATAAATATAACCGCGTCGCTTTAAAGTATTCTCAATTGAGTACATCTCATCATGTACAATTTTTGCCAGCTTTTTAATTTCTGACGATGGCATAGGTGCTGAATAAATTGGTGCCATTTCCTCAGCTCCTTATGAAGCAAAATTATTGCTCCGGCTGTCCAGCATGATGGTCACCGGGCCGTCGTTGACTATCTCCACCTGCATATACGCCTGAAATCGTCCCGTTGCCACTTTAAGCCCCGTCGCTCTCGCTTTTTCCACAAAGAGGTTGAACAGCTTTTCAGCTATCTCCGGCGGGGCGGCATCGGTAAAGCCGGGGCGCCGTCCGTGGCGGGCGTCCGCCAGCAGGGTGAACTGGCTGACGAGCAGCATCTCGCCCTTAACATCCAGCAGTGAGAGGTTAAACTTGCCGGCCTCATCGGCAAAGATGCGCAGCCCGGCCAGCTTGGAGACGAGGTAGTCCGCGTCTTTTTCCGTGTCGCCAGCCGCCACGCCCACCAGCACGCAGAGACCGGGGCCGATGCACCCGACCTCCGTCCCCTCGATAGTGACCTTTGCCGAGGAGACACGCTGAAGCAGTGCCTTCAAAGCTACCGACCGCCGAGCAGGAAGATGGGGACTAACAGCGCGACTACGCCGGTAAAACCCACCGCCAGCAGGAAAAGGTTATAGCGCGTGGAGTAATTGGTGAGCAGGGTGGGGTCGTAATAGCCCTCCACGTTGTTGTCCTTGTACATCTTGAGCAGGCCGGTTATCAGCTTGGTGCGCATCTGCTTGCCCTTGAGCAGCCCGTTGACGACGACGAAATTGATGACTATCACAAGGGCGGTGAAGGTGAAGAACACAATCCAGGCGGTGGCATCCTTGGGATTGCGCGAAGCCTGGCCGGAGTTGATGCCGAGGGTGACGAGATTCAAGAATATGGCGGTGAGGATGAAAATGGTGTCGGTGCGGGCGTTCTGCTGCAGCTCCTGCGTGATGTGCTCATGGACGCGCTCAATCATCATGTAGTCCTCCTTTGATTACAAGCCGACCTGTATTCGGTTCTCAGATAAATCTAACTTGAATGAAGGGTGCTGTCAATATAGCTGATGGCGACCAACTCCCTTTGTAGCGCTGGCGGAGTCTCCCGAAAGTCGCAAGGCATTAAATTTTTCTAAAGTTTCAGCGTCACGCCTGACACCCTATGGACAAGCCGTCCCTGACGGGGTAAAATAGGGCTGTACCCCTAGGAGAACACCGCTATGAAAGTGTTTATTGTCTCGGAGGGAAATTAAAAGCACCGGGCTTTGCATAAGCCGGTGCTTTTTTTAATTTAAGAGGAGGTGTGCCATGCAGTCCAGTCTTATCGGCAAGATTGAAAAGGCCCATCGCTACGCCCAGGAACCCGAACGCATCACCTTCACCGATTTCTCCGTCAAATTTCGCGGCACTAATGACGACCACACCACCTGCTATAAAGACAACAAGTGGTTTTGCACCTGCGATTTCTTCAGCGCCTGGGGGCTGTGCGCCCACAGCATGGCCATGGAAAAAGTCCTGGAGCGCATGCTGCCCACCGAGGCTAAGACCAACTTCGAGATCGCCGGCGCGACCCAGTAGCGCTCAGCGGCTAGTAGCCCGGCTTGTCGGCCCACTCCAGCGCTTCACCGACGATAAAGAGCGAACCGGTGGCGCAGGCGAAGCCGTTATTCTTCGCCAGTTCAACTGCCCGCCTCATGGCTGCCGCGACTGAATCCGCCGTTTCGACATCGCAGCCATACTTGATGAACTCGGACGAGAGAATATCGACTGCCAGCGCGCGCGGATGGCGTGAACGTGTGACAATAACCGTATCGAAAAGCGGAGCGAGTTCTGAAGCGACCGTTTGGCAGTCTTTATCCGACGACATGCCGATGACCAGTATCCGGCGTCCGGGCGCCCTGCCGGCGAGGAAAGCTTCTATGGCCAGCCTGAGTTCGCGCGCCGCCTGCGGGTTGTGAGCCCCGTCGATAACGACCGCAGGACGCCGGCGGATGACCTGGAAACGGCCGGGCCAGCGCACTTTTTGCAGCCCTTTGACGATACTCTTCTGAGTGACGCTAAATCCTCTCTCAGCCAGCACTTCAAGGACTCCGACCGCCACGGCGGCGTTTTCCTGCTGGAAGCGGCCGCGCAGGGGGAGAGCCGCTTCATACGTGCCGAGCCTGCCCTTTATCTCAAGCGACTGGACGCCGTCTTCCTCACCCCGGCTGGAGTAAGCGATGTCCCGACCGACAAGTATGCGTCTTGCATCGTTGCGCCGGCAGAACTCCTCTATTACCTCCGCGGCTTCAGCCTCCTGACGCGCGCTCACCACCGGAACGCCCGGCTTGATAATGCCGGCCTTCTCGGTTGCGATTTTGGCCAGCGTGTCGCCCAAAACATCGGTGTGGTCCAGGCCGAGAGTGGTAATGGCACAGACTTCGGGTTTGACGACATTCGTCGCATCGAGCCTGCCGCCCAGCCCCACCTCCACCACCTGGAAATCAACCCGCTTGTCGGCGAAATACATGAAACCCAGCGCCGTGAGTAGCTCGAAGGTGGTGAGCCTGCCGTAGCTGGCTCTGGCGTTGACGGCCTCGACTTCGGGTTTCAGTCTCCCGGCGAGTTTGACAAATTCAGACCTGGAAATGAGACGTCCGTCCACGCGCATGCGTTCTCTTATGTCAACCAGATGCGGAGAGGTATAGAGGCCGGCGTGGTAGCCCGATGCGGTGAGAACGGAGGCGACCATGGCCGCAGTGCTGCCCTTGCCCTTAGTCCCGGCAATATGGACGGTCCTAGCCTTGAGATGAGGATTGCCAAGCCTCGCCAGCAGCTCGTCCATGCGCCGCAGGTCGTAGTTCAGCGGCGAGCGCGGCTGGTGGGAGGTTTCGTAATCGACGAAACTGTAAAGAAAATCGAGGACTGATTGATATTTATCCATCTGCGTTAAACAAGGACAGTCCGCCTGAGGCGGACTGTCCACACCTCGAATATCATTATAAGCTATTTCTTGTTGCCGGATGAAGCGCCGGGTCGAACCTCGTTCATAGAAGCGATGTCATAGATACGGTGACGCCATCAATTCTGTCAAATAAGCGGGGATGGATTCCTTAAGATAGCCTTACCTCCAGAAAGTCCTGCGAAGTTTAGATTCACCTCAACCAGCAGCAGTACTATTTAGCCTTTTTCTCTATGCCTGAAATATGCTATAATGATATAAATGTGTAAGCCTGAAAACCGAACCCCGGCCCGCCTGGGCGGGGGCATTTTTAATAGCACCAGGTATTCCGGCATCTGAAGACTCCCATTAGATAAGGTGAAGACCGACTATGGCTAAAGAAGAATCCACCAACGGTAAAAAAGCTGCCGCCTATTCCGCAGCAGATATACAGGTTCTGGAGGGGCTGGAGGCCGTGCGCAAGCGCCCCGGCATGTATATCGGCTCGACCGACCAGCGCGGCCTGCACCACCTGGTGTATGAAATCGCCTATAACTCCGTGGACGAGGCCATGTCCGGCACCTGCGACCGCATCGCCATCTCCATTGCCGAGGATAACATAGTCACCGTGGAGGACAACGGGCGCGGCATCCCCGTGGAGATACACCCCACCACCGGCGTATCCGCTCTCCAGACCGTAATGACTGTGCTCCACGCCGGAGGCAAGTTCGGCGGCAAGGCCTATCAGGTCTCCGGCGGGCTGCACGGCGTAGGCGCTTCCGTGGTGAACGCCCTCTCCGAATGGATGCAGGTGACCGTCAAGCGCAGCGGCAAAAAATATGTGCAGGAGTACAAGCGCGGCATACCCAGCGGGCCAGTCACAACAGCCGGCAAGGCCGAGGGCACCGGCACTATCACCAGCTTTCTGGCCGATAAAACCATCTTCACCGAGATGGAGTACGATTTCGACATACTGGCCGACCGCATCCGCGAGATGGCCTATCTCAACCGCGCGCTCGAGATTTCTTTCGACGACAAACGTCACGGCAAAGAGCAGACCTATTACTTCGAGGGCGGCATCACCGGCTTCGTCAGGCGCCTCAACCGCAACAAGGCCCTCATCAACCCCCACCCCATCTATATGACCAAACAGGCCGACCACACCATCGTGGAGGCGGCCATACAGTACAACGACGGCTATACCGATAACACCCTCAGCTTCGCCAACTGTGTCAACACCATTGACGGCGGCACGCACCTCACCGGCTTTCGCTCGGCCCTCACGCGCGTGCTGAACGACTACGCCCACAAAAACAAGTTTATCAAGGACGACGACCCCAACCTGGTGGGCGACGACGTGCGCGAAGGCCTGACGGCCGTTATCAGCGTCAAGCTGCCCGACCCTCAGTTCGAAGGCCAGACCAAGGGCAAGCTGGGCAACATCGAAGTCAAAAGCATGGTGGAGAGCATTGTCGGCGACGAGCTGGCGCTCTACCTGGAAGAGCACCCCGACGACGGCAAGAAGATACTCGACAAGTGCATCACCGCCTCCAAGGCGCGCGAGGCGGCCCGCAAGGCGCGCGACCTGGTCATCCGCAAGGGCGCGCTGGACACCGGCACGCTGCCCGGCAAGCTGGCCGACTGCTCCGAGAAAGACCCCACCCTGTGCGAGCTGTACCTGGTGGAGGGCGACTCCGCCGGGGGCTCGGCCAAGCAGGGGCGCAACCGCCGCTTCCAGGCCATCCTGCCGCTGCGCGGCAAGATTTTGAATGTGGAAAAGGCCTCGCCCGACCGCATGCTGGCGCACGAGGAAATCCGCGCCCTCATCACGGCGCTGGGCACCAGCATCGACGCCGAGTTCGACCTGGGCCGGCTGCGCTATCACCGCATCGTGCTGATGACCGATGCCGACGTGGACGGCGCGCATATCCGCACGCTGCTGCTGACCTTCTTCTTCCGCCACATGGTGGAGCTCATCAACCAGGGGCATCTTTACATCGCCCAGCCGCCCCTCTACCGCATCCATGCCGGCAAAGAGGAGCACTGGCTATATTCCGACCAGGAAAAAGACGCCATGCTGGCCACCATGAAAGGCGGCGGCAAGAAGACCGAGGTGCAGCGCTACAAGGGTCTGGGCGAAATGAGCGCCGAACAGCTCTGGGAGACCACCATGAACCCCACCACGCGCACGCTGCTGCAGGTGAACGTGGAGGACGCCGCCAAAGCGGACGGCATCTTCAGCATGCTCATGGGCGACGAGGTGCTGCCGCGCAAGAACTTCATACAGGCGCACGCCACCAGCGTCAAGAACCTGGATATTTAAGAAACTAGTTCGGAGAGTACCAAAGGGAGGGTTTTTAGCCCTCCCTTTTACTTTTGTCCAGATGTAGGGGCGAGGCATGCCTCGCCCGGAGGAGAGATGTTGGGAAAATCCTATGAATCCCCCGCTACTAAAATAGCTATCTCCGGCTGAGTTCCACCTCTGTGGCGCCACTGCCGCCGTGGAAACGGTCCGCCGGGTGGTGGCGGGCTACCAGTGAGTTGCGCGAGAGGTATCTGTCCACCTCCAGCCGCAGCGTGCCGGTGCCTTTGCCGTGGACGATGCGCACTCTTTGCCAGCCCCGGGCATAGGCGTCATGCAGGAATTCCTCGACGAGCGGGATGGCCTCTTCCACGGTGCGCGCGTGCAGGTCGAGCTCCGCCGCCGGATAGTCGGAAGGTTGGAAGGAATGACTACGTTTCATACCGGACTTAACTCCCTCTCTTCAACCTTTTCTCTAGTTTGGTTGTCATTCTGAACGAAGTGAAGAATCCCAGGGAGGCGGAGGCGACCACCCCACCCTGAGATTCTTCGGTGGTCGTTGCCACCTCAGAATGACAATAGCAGATTCACTCCTCTCCCTTTGGGGGAGAGGAAGTTTTGTAGAGGCCTTTTTCTTTTATGTAAGCCTCGACCGCCGGCGGCACCAGGTGGCTGATGGGCAGCCCGAGGCTGACGCGCTCCCGGACAACCGAGGATGTGATGTCCACCTCAGGTTTGTCCAGGAGGATAACGCGCCTGGAGAGGCCGGGCAATATCTTGTCGAGGGCGGAGAGGTTGGGAACAGGGAAACCGATGCGCGACACAGCCGCCAGCTTGCACAGCGCGATGAGCTCCGCCGGTTTGTGCCAGCGCGGCAGTTCTTCCAGCTTGTCCCAGCCGAGGATGAAGTAAAGCTCGTCCTGGGCTGAAACCTGAGCTTTCAACTCGCGGATGGTGTCAACGGTATAGGTCGGGCCGGAGCGCTCTGTTTCGGCGGTGGAGAGCTTGTAGCTGGCGTTGCCCTGGATGGCCAGGCGCGCCATTTCCAGCCGGTCTCCGGCCGGACTTATGCGGTGGTCCTCTTTCATCCAGGGCAGGCCAGCAGGCATAAAAACAATCTCTGCCGGGGCCAGCCTCTGGCTTACCACGGCGGCCACCGCCAGGTGTCCGTTGTGGGGAGGGTCGAAGGTGCCGCCCAGCACAGCTATGTTCACGGCGCTACCATATCCATTCGAAATCGCCGATGCGTATCTTATCGCCCGGTTTCAGGCCGGCGCGTTCCATGATATGACGGATGTGCGGCCGGTTGAGGCGGTTGCCCAGCTGGCGTTTTACTTCGGGGTCGCGCACGTCACTGCCGGCCACCAGCCTTTCCAGCTCGGGCGAATGAACGACAAACACCCCGCCTTCCTCCTCGACGCGGAGGTTGACCTGCCTGCCCCTGGGACGCAACACCGGAACCTCAGCCTCTTTGGGCTTTTCGGATGCCGGGGCCTTTTGCAGAAGGGAGAGAACTTCATCCATGAGCTCTTTGACGCCTTCACCCGAAGCAGCCGATACGAAACGCGGCGTTATTCCGATGCTCTTGAAGGTCTTTTTGAGCTCTTTCACGCGCTCTTTGACGTCGGGGCGGTCCACCTTATTGATGACCAGTATCTGCGCTTTCCGCGAGAGCGAGGCATCGAAAAGCGAGAGTTCGTTGTTGACGGCTATCATGTCGTCCACGGGCGAAGGCGATGCCCCGTCGAGCAAGTGAATCAGCACGCGCGTGCGCACGGCATGGCGCAGGAAGTCGTGCCCCAGCCCCCTGCCGAGATGCGCCCCCTCGATGAGTCCGGGTATTTCGCAGAGGACGAAACGTTCTTCAGCCGTCTCCACCATTCCCAGCATGGGTTCGAGAGTGGTAAAGGCGTAGTCGGCAATCTTGGGGTTGGCCCGCGTGGCGGAACTCAGGAGCGAGGACTTGCCCACGTTGGGAAAGCCGATGATGCCCACGTCGGCGATGAGCTTGAGCTCCAGCAAGATGTCTTTTTCCTCGCCGGGCACGCCCTTTTCAGCCAGGCGCGGCGTCTGGTTGGTGGACGAGGCGAAGTGCGAGTTTCCCAGTCCACCCTTCCCTCCTCTAGCCGCCACCACCTGCTGTCCCGGCTCAGCTAGGTCAGCTAGCAGAACGGGTTCGCCCAGTTTGTCTATGGTCTGCACCACCGTGCCGGTGGGCACCATTAAGAACAGGTCGGCACCGTTCTTGCCGTGCTGCTTCTTGCGCCGACCGGAGCCAGCATTCTCGGCTTTGTATAAACGTTTGTTATGAAAAAAGGTGAGTGTGGTAAGGCACTCGTCAGCTTTTACAGTTACGTCTCCGCCTTTACCCCCGTCCCCGCCGTCCGGCCCCCCGTACGGCACGAACTTCTCGCGCCTAAAGGTGACCGCGCCGTCTCCTCCATCACCTGCTTTTACCTTTATTTCCACTTTATCAAGCATCTTATCAAACCCTGCTAGCTTTTATGCAATATCTATTTCAATATTTAAAGTAAGTATATGTAGTAGAACAGTACTAACCACAATAATAGCATAACGATACTTCTGGTGACCGCGCAGGCGCAGGGGAGTTATCGAAAAGTATCATAAAAGCAGTCCGGCAGCCACTCGCCCCGGAAAAGTTATCGACAAAAGAAGGAACTTGTCGAAAAAATGGGATGGTTGTGCCAAACATATCGAAAGAATATTGTAGAATAAGTCTCGTGGCAATCTTTACAACCCCCTCGCCTTTGCGCTATCCTAGCCTTAATCAGACAGGAGTAATATCGTGTTTCAGTCACCGCGCGGCACCCAGGACATACTGCCAGCCGAGCAACCCTACTGGCGCTACATCCAGCAAGCGGCTGAGGTTACCGCCAGTCTCTACGGCTACGAGCGCATCGACACGCCCGTTTTCGAGGAAGCCGGGCTTTTCGTGCGCACGGTTGGCGAGGGAACGGACATTGTCGAGAAGGAGATGTACACTTTCACCGACCTGGGCGGCGGCCAGATGACGCTGCGCCCCGAAGGGACTGCGCCCGTCTGCCGCGCCTATATCGAGCACGGCATGGCCTCACTCCCTCAGCCGGTCAAGCTCTTTTACCAAGCGCCCATATTCAGGTACGAGCGTCCCCAGGCGGGGCGCTTCCGCCAGCACCATCAGTTCGGCTTCGAGGCCATCGGCGACGGCGATGCAACGCTCGACGCAGAACTGATAGATTTGGCATGGCGTTTTTTCCAGACGCTCGGTCTTAAAAGCCTTACCCTCCAGATAAACAGCATCGGATGCCCCGCATGCCGCCCGGCCTACCTCGCCAAACTTAAAGAGTATTACGCGGCGCACCAGGAGGCGCTCTGCGGCGACTGCAAGGTCAGGCTCGATAAAAATACTCTTCGACTCCTCGACTGCAAAAAACCCACCTGCCAGCCCCTTGCACAACAGGCTCCGCGCAGCATCGATAACCTGTGCCCGGAGTGCGCGGCGCATTTCGAGCAGCTCAAGCGCAACCTTTCGACCCTCAAACTGCCCTTCGAGATAAATTCCAGCATGGTGCGCGGGCTGGACTATTACACCAGGACGGTCTTCGAGATACAGCCTGAGGAAGAGCGTGGCCAGAGTACCATCGCCGGCGGCGGGCGTTACGACGGTCTAATCGAAGAGCTGGGCGGCAAGCCCACGCCAGGGGTGGGTTTCGCCACGGGCATCGAGCGCATCATCCTCAACCTTAAGAAGCAGAACGTGGCCGTCCCTGGGGCCTTCAAACCCTCGGTCTTTGTCGTGTGGCTGGGGGATGAAGCCAGGGAAGCCGCGGTCAAACTCATCGGCGACCTGCGGCAGGCGGACATCAGCGCAGTAACGTCCTATAGCCCCCGCAGCATGAAAGCCCAGCTACGTCAGGCGGACGGGGCAGGCTGCCATTTCGCCGCCATCATCGGTGAGGAAGAGCTGGCGCAGGGGTCCGTCACGCTGCGGGATATGCGCACCGCCCAGCAGGAGCCGGTGGCTGTGAATAAACTCATGGAGAAGCTGACGGCTCACTAGCATTTCACAAACGATAGTTTGAGATCAAGCATAATCAAAAGAGGAGCGACATTGTGCCGCTCCTCTTTATTAAACTCCCCTCTCCTTTGGTGGACCCTCTCCCCTTGGAAAGGGGAGATAAGAGAGGGATTAAATAGGCAACTCGAGAGGTTCCAGCCATTAAGAATCTCCCTTAATCCCTCTTTGGAAAAGAGGGAAAAACGACGGTACGTAATCGCTCCTCTCCCTTGACGGGAGAGGTGTAGGTGAGGGTGAGAGTCTCGAGTATTATTACGCAACGGCTCATAAGGACTCTCTATCGATTGCTTCTCCCAAAAGAAAGGGCGACCGGCCGGTCGCCCCTACGGTACGAAGAGACGCGCGGACTCAAACGGCGCATCAACCCAGCAGGTGTTCCAGCAACACCCGCGTTCCGATGCCGATGAGGATAAGTCCGCCCAGCACCCCCGCCCAGCGCCCCAGCCACTCGCCCACCTTGCCGCCGATGACGAACCCCACAATTACAACGGTGAAGGTGACGGCTCCGATAGCTCCAGCGGCGACGGCGATGTTGACCCGCTGGAAAGACAGCGCCAGCCCGGTGGCCAGCGAGTCAATGCTGGTTATCACCGCCAGCGTCAGGAGCGCCCAGCCGCGCGTGAGGTCGAGCTTTTCGCCTTCCTCTTCCTCCTCAAACGATTCCCAAATCATGTGAACGCCTACCGCCAGCAGCAGGCCGAAGACCACCCAGTGGTCGTAAGAGGATATTAAGTTAAGCAGCCCGCGCCCGGCCAGCCAGCCGATAGCCGCCATGACCGCCTGCGCTCCGCCGAAAGCGGCGGCAACTCTTAGCGCCATCGCCCGCGAAACGCGCTTCCCAGAGCAGCTTATACCCAGGGCAATGGCGAAACAGTCCATGGAGAGGCTTAGAGCGATGAGGAGAAGTGCGAAAATGTCCACAGGGGTTCAGTATAGCATCGCCGATACAAATAGTGCGAGGATTGCCGAGGCGGCTTAACCCGGCAGCACAGTCCCGATAAAGCCGCGCTGCCCTCTGATGAAATCCGCGGCGGACATGGCCTGTTTGCCCTCAATCTGCAAGCGGCGCAACTCCAGTATGCCGCTGCCCGTGACCACCCCGCAGCCCTTCCCCAGCGCCACCACCGCACCAACCTCAGTTTGAGTTGCGCAGGCGACAGGCCAAGCCTCCAGAATTTTCAGGACTCTCCCGTTAAAATGTGTAAAACTCCCCGGCCAGGGCTGGTAGGCGCGCACCTGCCGCCAGAGTTCCAAGGCGGGTAAATTCCATTTTATCTCGCCGGCCTCTTTCTCGATGGGCTTGAAATAGGTGGCCAGCGCATCGTCTTGAGGTTGGGGCTTTATCTCGCCGCGCGTCCAGCCCGGTAGTATGTCCGCCAGCATTTGGGCTGACATCAACGATAAGCGCTCCGAGAGAGTCTCCGTCGTGTCGTCATCCCGCACCAGCGCCTGCGCGCGGGTGAGGACCGGGCCGGTATCCAGCCCTTCATCCATCTGCATGATGCTCACCCCGCCCCAGGCGTCACCCGCCAGGATGGTGGAGACGACAGGCGCGGCCCCCCGGTGGCGTGGCAGCAGGGACGGGTGTATATTGATGCAACCGAAACGTGGCAGATTCAGCACCTCCGGCGGCAGTATCTGGCCGAAGGCCGCCACCACGATGACATCCGGCATTAAGGACGCCAGTTCGGCCAAAGCCTCGGGCTTCCTGAGACTGCCTGGTTGCACCACAGTAAGACCCAGGGATAGAGCCTCTCGTTTCACGGCGGAAGAGGACATCTCCTGCCCGCGCCCCGACAGTTTATCCTTTTTGGTGTAGACTGCCGCCACCTCATAACCATTTAGTACTATGTTGCGTAGCGGGGCGACGGCGAATTCCGGGGTTCCCATGAAGACCAGGCGCATAACTACCCTCCGCCCGGCCATTCTAACACGAAAAAAGGGCTCTCACAAGGCTCGCTAAACATAATCCGACGTCTTGTAAAATTAGCTGGTACTAATTACTGATTCAAGGCTGTCAGGCCGAAAGAGGGTAGAAAAGGGTCAAAAAGAGCAGTCCGAGAGACCTTGATGGGAAGATAAATCCTGCAAACTGCCGCCAGACCATTGCCAGAACCCTTGCTACATCAAAAGAATGGCTGATACCATTATCAAGGTTTTAATTCCCCTGGACCAGGCCGGATATCCTGGCCGGGGCAACAAACGAAAAACACACCCAAAATAAACGTCCCTGGCGTAGTATTGCCTGCAATTAGGAGCATCCTGACCATATGAATTCTGCCAGTGAAATCTGGGAAGCCGCGCTCGGCGAACTCCAGTTGCAGGTAAATAAACCGAACTACCAGACATGGTTCAAGGGGACTCAAGGGCTGGCTTTCGACGGCGACCAGTTCCTCGTGGGTGTTCCCAACGCCTTCGTGGCTGAGTATCTTGAAAAAAACCAGCGCTCGCTCATAGAAAAAACCCTCATCGGCCTGATTCACCGCGGCGTAAGCACGCGCTTCCAGATAAGCTGGGCGCAGGATGGGGGCACCGCGCGCACGTGCGAAGCCCGCCGCAACGTCTCGGCCATCTACGGCTTTAACCCCAAGTACACTTTCGATAATTTCGTGGTGGGGGCCGGCAACCGCATGGCCTACGCTGCGGCCGCGAGTGCCGCCGAGCACCCCTCCGTGCAGAGCTATAACCCGCTATTCATCTATGCCGCGCCGGGCCTGGGCAAGACACACCTTTTACAAGCCATCGGACAGAAAGCGCTGGATAATAACCTCAAACCCGTCTATGTCTCCGGAGAGCAGTTCACCAACGATTTCGTGGCCGCGCTGCGCGAGAGGCGCACCGACGAGTTCCGCGCCAAGTACCGTTCGGCGGACATGCTCATGGTGGACGATATTCACTTCATCAGCGGCAAGGAAGCCACTGAAGAGAGTTTTTTTCACACCTTCAACGACCTGCATAACGCCGGGCGCCAGATAGTTATCACCAGCGACCGCCCGCCCAAGTCCATGCCGATGCTTCAGGAAAGACTGCGCTCGCGCTTCGAGTGGGGTCTGACCGTCGACATCCAGCCGCCCGATTTCGAAACGCGCCTTGCTATTTTACAGTCCAAGGCGGAGCAGGCGCAGACAGCGGTCGCCCCCGACGTGCTAGATATGATGGCCCACGAGCTGAAACAGAATATCCGCGAGCTGGAAGGTTCGCTCAACCGCATTATCGCCTATGCCCGCCTGCTGCGGGCGCAGATAACTCCCGAACTGGCTGCGAGAGCCCTCAAAGACGTAGCCGGTGCTAAAGAACTCCCTGAGGCGTGCGGCAACCTGGAATCCATCCTGGGTACGATAGCCCGGACGTTCGAACTCAACATTGACGACCTGCTGGGACGCAAACGGGACAAAGAGGTGGCCCAGGCGCGCCAGGTGGCCATGTACGTCCTCAGGCAGAAAAATGGCTATTCTCTCTCCGACATCGGCGCTGCCATAGGAGGGCGCAATCCTTCTACCGTGAGCTATGCCTGCGAGAAAGTAGCGCAGGATATGGCGAACTCGCACCTGTTGCGCCGCAAGGTGGAGGATATTCAGAAAAAGCTTGCTTCCTAGTCCTGACCCTCTACGATAATCCGACACCATCAGAAGTCCATCTTGTCTATTAAGACCCCTAGAGATTTGAGGCTTGAGTCTTGGAGCTACTACATCTTGCACTCATAATAATCATAAGAGACTGCTGGTCGATCCTTCGTCCCCCTCAGGCGGACTCAGGATGAGAATAAAATCCCTTGAAATGCCCCACCCTGGGGTCCTCACGTCGTCCGCCTCAGGCGGACTCCTCAGGACGACAATTTTCCATACGCATCCTGCATCCAAGACTCAGGGTGATAGAATATTTACTCTCTCGCGTATCTTGCTGAAAAGTACCTCGAAGGGTCTAAACTTGAATTTGCCTCTGAATCGTGCTTTAATTTTTACCTCTAAATGAATATCAAATCCTGGTTCCATCCCAAGCCTCCCCCCAGAATACTGCTCATCTTCCCCGCGATTCTGGTCATGTTGCTGGCCATGCTGGCGGGGGCGCTGGCTTTGACTTACGAAAACGATGCACTGGCTGTGGTCGGCATCGTGCTGGGGCTTTTTTGGCTGGGGCTGCTGGCTCTGGTAGCCCTGCCCCAGACCGACAAATGGCTGGCCGGTATGCAGAGCTGGTTCAAGCCGCTGGCCGCCACGCTCATGTTTTTTCTGGTTTTCGCCGGCGTGGTGGAGCTGCTGGCGCTGGTAGCCACCGGCCTGGGCACTACGGGAGGTGGCATACTGGGAGCCAGCACTCCCAGGTTACTGGCCTCTATTTCGCGCGACCTGTCATCGAGCGACGCCGTCGCCCTGCTCGACCAGGCTGTGGATAACGTGTTCGATGGCAAGAACCCGTATGCCCATTCCAATGTAGTCAGCGCCGTTATCAGCATGGACAGCCCCTATGATAAAACCACGCCGCTGCGCCTGGGGCGTTTCGCCGGCGTTTTCCCCTATCCCAGCGCCGCCGAGATTGATTCCCTGTGGGACGAAGCGGTCAAAACCCCTGAAATCGTCCCCGTCGAGCTTGAGTCCAAACTCGGCTATCCCTCGGGTTTCTTTCTTATCCCGGCTCTATTCTCCCTTTTCGGAGTGGACAACATCCGCGGGGTCTCCCTGTTGCTGGTGGTGGCCGCCCTCGCAGCCGCCATTGCCCTGACACCTTCCCGCATGAGGTTGTGGCTGGCCGGCGCCTGCCTGGGCAGCCTGGTCATCTGGAACGGCATCGCCAGCGGCCTGACCGGCAACCTCTATTTCCCGTTCCTGCTACTGGCATGGTTGCTGTGGCGCCGGAATCTCTGGGCGTCCGCTATTTGCATGGGCATAGCGGTGGCCACCAAGCAGGTCGTCTGGTTCTTTCTCCCCTTTTACCTCATTCTGCTGGCGAGGCAACTGTCATGGCGGCAAGCCGCTCTCGGCGCGGGATTGGTTGCAGGAGTCTTCGCCGCTTTCAACCTGCCGTTTATAATAGCGGGCCCGTATCTCTGGTTCGATTCGGTAGTATCCATGATGAAAGATGCATTATTCCCCTCCGGATGGGGCATCATCACGCTGGTCCTGCAGGGCTGGGTCGGCACAACGTCGCCGCTCCTGTTCACCATCATGGAAGCAACGGTATTTATTGCGGCTATAATCTGGTACTGGCGCAACGCGCGAAAGTATCCATATCTGGGCGTCGTATTGCCGGTTCTTCCCCTCTTTTTCGCCTGGCGCAGCCTCTGGACTTACTTCCTCTACATTGATGTCATCCTGCTGGCGGCGGTGATGCAGGAGTACGCCGAAAAGAGGGAACCGCGAGCCGTTCTTGCTGCGGAGGAAAATCCCTCCTGACCTCCCTTTACAAAAAAGGGGGGATACCCCTCCCCCAAGATGCTTCGCTCCGCTCCAGCATGACAACGGGGAAAAGGGGAGGAATTCCTCTTGAGCCTTTGCCAACCACCTAGTCTTGATTTATACTTATGTCATATTTCCACATCCGCAGTTGAGGCAAACCAATGACGGCTGAAGCGCTGCTGGAAAGAGCAGGCAAGTACCTTCCTCCCGAGAAACTGACGCTGGTGTCAGCCGCCTTCGACTATGCCGCCAGCGCCCATGCAGGCCAGGTGCGCAAGTCGGGCGACCCCTACATGGAGCACCCTTTCCAGGTAGCCCTCACGCTGGCTGAACAGCAACTGGATGCCACCACGCTGGCCGCGGCGCTCTTGCACGATGTCACCGAAGACTGCGGCATCACCATCAAGCAGATAGGAGACAAATTCGGGCCGGACGTAGCGCGCCTGGTGGACGGCGTGAGCAAGCTCTCCAGGCTGGCCCTGCCCCTGCCGGGAGAGTTGCAGCAGCGCCCCTCGGTGCGCGAACAGCAGGCCGAAAACCTGCGCAAGATGCTGGTGGCCATGGCCGACGACCTCAGAGTGGTCTTCATCAAGCTGGCCGACAGATTGCACAACATGCGCACGCTGGAGGCGCTTCCACCCGAACGCCAGAAGGCCATCGCCCGCGAGACGCTGGAGATATACGCCCCGCTGGCCCACCGCTTAGGTATATGGGAGCTCAAGTGGCAACTGGAGGACTTGGCCTTCCATTACATCGAACCGCGCAAGTACAGCCAGATAGCCAAACTGGTGGCCAACCGCCGCGCCGAACGCGAGGAAATCGTCGGCAGCGTGATGCAGATACTGCGCGACGAGTTCGGACGTATGGGCCTCAAAGCCGATGTCTCCGGGCGTCCCAAGCACCTTTACAGCATCTCGCAAAAAATAGAACGCTACGCCGCCCAGGGGAGGCAGTTCGACGAGATATACGACCTGCTGGCAGTGCGCGTGCTTGTCGATACCATCCCTGAATGCTATCATGCCATGGGCACGGTGCATAACCTGTGGCACCCCATCCCCGGCGCTTTCGACGACTACATCGCCAACCCCAAGCCCAACGGATACCAGTCCCTGCACACCGCCGTCCTCTTCAAAGGCACCACCCCCCTCGAAATCCAGATACGCACGCGCGAGATGCACCGCGTGGCCGAGTTCGGCGTGGCGGCCCACTGGCGCTACAAGGAAGGCGACAAAAAGGACATCGAGGTCGAGGAACGCATCGGCTGGCTGCGGCAGCTCATCGACTGGCACCGCGAGCTGGCAGGAGCCGAGGAATTCCTCGAATCGGTCAAGACGGATATTTTCAACGACCAGGTTTTCGTTTTCACACCCAAGGGCGAAATAAAAGACCTGCCCAAAGGGTCCACGCCGATTGATTTCGCCTACCGCATCCATACCGACCTGGGCAACCGTTGCGCCGGGGCCAAGGTCAACGGGCGCATGGTGCCGCTGGATTTCCAGCTTTCCAATGGCAATGTGGTGGATATAATCGTTTCCAAGAAGGCTAAAGGCCCCAACCGGGACTGGATGAGCCCCAACCTGGGTTTCGCCAAGAGCTCGCATGCCCGCGAGAAGATCCGCCAGTGGTTCAGGAAGCAGGAACGCGAAGAGAACATCGAGCTTGGCCGCGAGATGCTGGACAAGGAGATCAAGCACCTGGGGCTGGACGTGGGCGACCGCGAGACAATCGCCAAACTTTTTAAATATGAAAACATGGACGAATTCTTCGCCGCCATCGGCTGCGGCGACGTCAGCGTGCAGACCATTGCCCTCAAGCTGGCGGCCCAGGAACAGCCCAAACCGGCAGTGGAAGCGACGGTCAGGCCGTCAACGTCAGGGATACAGGTGCTGGGTTCGGGAGACCTGCTCACCAATTTAGCCCGCTGCTGCAACCCGGTGCCGGGCGACCTTATCATCGGGTATATTACGCGCAACCGCGGCATCACCATCCACCGGCAGGACTGCTACAACGTGACGCATGAGGATGAAAAAGAGCGCCTGGTGCGCGTGGAGTGGGGCCGTGCTGACGTGCATTATCCGGTGAAGATGCAGGTGGAGGCTTGGGACAGGGTGGGGCTGGTGCGGGATATCTCGACGCTGCTGGCGGAAGAAAAGGTCAATATATCCAACATGAACGTTACCCCCCACAAGGACCACACCACCTCACTCTATTTCGACGTGGAGACCACCGGATTGCCGCAGCTCTCGCGCCTGATGAGCCGCATCGAGACCATTGCGGGGGTGACAGGCGTGGCGCGGGTGGGGGAAGAACACCCTGCCAGCCCTCAAACCGCCCATCCCAAATCCTAAATAAGCTCAAAATACAAATCTCAAATTTTCCAAAGACTCTTTTTGGAATTATGAATTTAGTCATTTGGATTCCAAGGCACCCAACCGCCACCTCCTCCAGGTAACCAATATGTTAACTTACCGAACGTGGCTTCAAATACCTCACGTTTTGAGTAAGATTTAGCGATAAATGAGTCAACATTCTCTCCAGACCGTGGGAAAACCCTACACTCGACCCCTTTAGGAGTTCTAACCATTTCCACTTTCACTATCTTATCTGGGGAACCCGTGGAATAACCATGGTCCAGACCATCAGCGATTCGAACTAAAGACACGAGTTCGGCAGCAGCCCGAGAGTCCCAAAGGGGTATATCACCTAAAGGCTTAAGCTTGCCGTCAATAATCTCGTCCCTGTGATAGAAGACGCCATACATTATCAAGGCGAGCGGATCCTTTTCGTTATCACCCAGGATATTACATTCCCATAGTTGTTCTTTTAACATCCGCCAGCCAGCTTCATTGTGCTCTTCATTGGGTTTTTCCTTGCCAACTCCAATATCGTGAGACAACCCGATTATCTCAGCAAGAATACGCTTGTTGTTAACACGTTTGATAAGATCAATAGCTACCATGTCATCATACATATTCAGCATGAGCCTTGTGACGGTTTTGGAATGGGCACCTCGACCATAATTAACACTTTTAGCAATTTTGAGAACTTCTTCACATACCTTTGGGGCAGAGGGCCACGGGTCCAGCCCAGAGTTCTTTATTAGCTTATTGAAATGTTCTAATTGTTCTTCGATTTTAGATTTCGGTGGTGGTGAAGCCTTCTGAAGTTGAGGGCTCTCGTTAACTATCTTTGGCCAATACTTCTGAAAGCCTTGCTTCATTTCGAGTGCACATGCTTTATAGGCGTCAATGTTGGAATTCCAAATATCCGGGATTCCCAAGACAATAACTTTGTCTGGTGGGAGACTGGCTTTCATATGCTCTTCCATGACTATGATAACTTTCGCCTCATCAATCATTTCCTTGGTAGCTTCTTCGGTATATGGTTAGCCAGTAAGTCTTCCCCATAAAGTTCTTTGATTGCTTTCCGGGAGTTCGGATGAGCCTTTGTATCAGTAGGCCCCTTATAAGCCGCACTATCTACCTTGAATTTTGTACCCAGCCCATTATCCTGGAGCATTTTCTCCAAAATAATTTTCGCCATTGGTGATCGGCAAGTGTTGCCCGCGCAGACAACGAATATCGTATTTGAGTTTGACACATGAATACCTCCAGATTTTACTTCTTCTCCGACATATCTCTTTCCCGCAAGCGTAACCACGTGAAATGCCTTGCAAGTTTCTGGTTCAACATAGTAAAGCCAGGTCGTTGTGCCGCCCTTGCGGGGTGCACTATGACCTCCGATTCTACTCGGAGGGATAGACGAGAATACTGTCTTGGGGTCTGTGGACTCGTCTTCAAACCGTGCTACCACGACCCCTGCAAATTTTTCGCCCTTGCCCAACCCTTTTCGTTCATCACTTCGGTTGCAATAATTGCGGGCAAACTGAAGAGCGCTTCGGTCGGTTTTTAAGAGACGCAGAGTCTGGTCGTCCCCAACCTTCTCTTTTACCTTCCCGAGATCACGTTGAGTTATTATTTCAGTTCTCCCACATGAGTTCCTTAGTTCTTTTACTTTTCTGAGTTGAAATTCGATATTCGACTTCAAGTTGGGCATTTTTACCTCCCTTGGTTAGCCTACAAATCTTCGTCTTTACTTCGTGGCATCGTGGAATATATCTTCAATTTCCAAAAACCAAATAGGTGCAAGTTGCCCCCATCTTTCCACATAATTCCAGGTAGGATTCTGAGTGCTGATCTCTAAGAAGGGCCGCCAAAGTCGATATTGTCCTCCGACACCTTCTTTCCCTTTTAGTTCTTCAAAGTTGTCATTAATCGTAAGTTTATTGACTTCAAAAAGCTCGGGAAGCTTGTGATTGTTCCACTTTTCTCGTAAATAATCCCTAGTTTCTTTGGGGAAACGCTCTCTAACAAGAGGGATAATTATTTCTTCTATAATTCTCCCTATCCCAATGGTGTCTTTCAGATGCGAACTAACACGTTCATATTTTCCGCGTTCAAATGATATATTATGCCGCTCAAGCCATCTGTATGTTCCTTTTTGCCCACCCCCTAAACCCCACAGAAAGAGTTGTGCATTTAAGAAATAACTTTCTAACCTCATACTTTGTTTGGTATCCAAATTTCTTCCTCCTTTAACCGAACAATAGCATAATCGGGTTCGTTAGTCAAGTGCATTATGCATACTAGTTATTATATTAATCAGTTAGTTGTGTTCAATTAAGACAAGGCTGAAGTCGAATCCATGATGTGCCCGGGTGCAAGTGTGAGGTAATTCACTATGCCAGGCAGTGCCATGTGTGGTGACTCTGTATTGCAAAATTTGGAGGTTCGTTTTGCAGCACATTTGCTGGGGGGCTATGCGTAGTTTTTGCGCTCCTTTGTGCATAAAAGTGCTTCGCAACACATACACTTAGGTTTTCTGCGCAGCAGGCAATGGCTAAAAAATATGCTAAATTGCATAACACGACATTGGTCGTGATGCGAAAATTTTGCAACACGTAAAATACGATAGCTTACTGGCAGTTCTCAATTTGTTCCGTCTATCTCAGTTTTCAATTCCCTCGATATAGTCCCTTTATCGCGCCCGAGTTGACGTGCGATCTCCCTCAGCGCTGTGCCTTCGTTCCTTAACTGGGCTATTTGCTCCCTCTCATCAATACTCAGATGCCGGCATTGTTTTCCCATAACCACTTAGAATAACAGGCTCCTTCCTGCTCCTCCAAGTGTTGCACTTCATTATTGAACCCGCGTTTAGGATTTAGACATTGGGATTTGGAATTTCATTCCAAGAGCAAACAAAAAGACGGCTGGTTTGTGCCAGCCGTCTTGCTTA
This sequence comes from Dehalococcoidia bacterium, assembly GCA_003597995.1. Taxonomy (NCBI): domain Bacteria; kingdom Bacillati; phylum Chloroflexota; class Dehalococcoidia; species Dehalococcoidia bacterium. The sequence goes on along the minus strand of QZJY01000007.1, from coordinate 21,360 downwards.
ATCCAACCCTCGGATAATCTCTATTTCTTGTAAACCGGCGTGCACCAGTCCATATAGTGCGGCAGATTGCCCTTGATGGTGTCGAAGAAGAGCTTTTTTAACTGCGCCGTGACCGGGCCTACTTTGCCGTCGCCCAGCGGGCGGCGGTCTATCTCGGAAACGGGGGTAAGATGCGCCGCCGTGCCGGTGAGGAAGCACTCCTGCGCCATGTAAAGCTCGACGCGGTCGATAGACCTCTCTACCGTCTCGATACCCAGTTCGTTCTTGGCCAGTTGAATGACGGTGTCGCGCGTGATGCCGACCAGTATGTTGTTGTGCGTCGCCGGCGTGTGCAGCTTGCCGTCAATCACCAGGAAGATGTTCTCGCCGCTGCCCTCGGAGACATGTCCGTCGGGGGCGAGCATGATGGCTTCGTCGTAGCCGTTTTCGATAGCCTCGGTCTTGGCCAGGGCGTTGTTGATATACATGCCGGTGGCCTTCACCTGGGTCGGGATGCAGTTGTCGTCAGGCCTGCGCCACGAGGAAACGCCGCACTTGCAGGCATCGGTGTCGAGGTAGCGCCCCCAGGGCATGCAGAAAATCAGGAAATCGTCGTCCAGGTTGTGCAGCCGCACGCCCATCTGCTCGGTGCTTTTATACGCCAGCGGGCGGACGTAGGTATCCTCTTTGAACCCATTCTTGCGGATGAGTTCGACGGTCAGGGCAATCATCTCATCGACCGAATAGTCGAGCGAAATCTTGAGCAGTTTGGCGCCGTTATGCAGGCGCTGGTAGTGCTCCTTCAGGCGGAAGAGGTACATTTCGCCTTTGTCCGCGTTCCAGTTGCCGCGAATGCCCTCGAACAGCGCGGTGCCGTAGTGCAGGGCCTGGGTCATAACGCCGACTCTGGCCTCAGGCAGGGGGACGAACTTTTTCTGGAAAAAAGCAATGGCAGGCATAGCGTTAATCTCCTTTTTTACGGCAGTAGAATAAGGATTATAAACCTTGAGCCGAGTTCGGGCAAGTGTGGGGCGTGAACCGTGGTGTAGGGGCACGGCATGCCGTGCCCCCGTGTGATGTATAATAACCACAATCAAACAATGCCTGAGAACAATACCCGCGACCGCCGCTCCATCCGCCTGTCAGGATACGATTACGCCCAGAACGGCGCGTATTTTATCACCATTTGCACTCATGGCAAACGAAACATGTTCGGTGAGATTGTAGATGGAGATGTGCGGTTGAATGAATGCGGGCGGATCGTCCACATGTGCTTGTTGGAGATACCCAAACATTTTAGCAATGCGTCGCTAGACGAATTTATCGTTATGCCAAATCACATTCATGCAATCATTAGTATTGATGCAGCAAGTAGGGGCACGGCATGCCGTGCCCCTACGGAACGATTTGGCAAACCTACTGCAAATTCTATTCCAACTATCATCCGCTCGTTAAAGTCTGCTGCGGCAAGGAGAATCAACGTTTTGCGCCAAACCCCCGGCGCTCCCGTCTGGCATCGTAACTATTATGAACACGTTATCCGCGGCGAGACCGATCTGAATTCGGTTCGGGAATATGTTCGGTACAATCCTCAGAAATGGGCGGAAGACGAGGAAAATCCGGCGAAAAGCGCGAATGGAATCTCTCAAGGCAGAAGATAGATGACGCTTACCTTGCGATTTCGGAGTGGAAATGATTTCATCTAAAATGTTATAGTCTCAGCAACTCTTTCTGGAGGATAAGCCATGCCCGGTGAATTGCCTAAAAATGTCGCGCTTGCCGTTCTCGTCGCCCTGCCGCTGGACATCACCTATATCGACGAGCGCGACATCATCCGTTATTACAGCGAATACCACATCTTCAAGCGAACGCCGGACATTCTCGGCACGACCGTTCAGAACTGCCACAAGCCTGAAAGCCGTGATGAGGTGAACCGCGTTATCGACGACCTGCGCAGCGGGCGCAAGGACGTGTCGGAATACCCGGCTGAGAAAGGCGGGCGCAAGGTGCGCGTGCGCTACATCGCTATAAAAGATGATAAGGGAAAATACGCAGGGCTGGTCGAAATTTGCGAGTGGGCTGACTGAGGTTTTGGCGAGGTAGAGCGATCGTAAGGGGCAAAAAACCTCTCCCCTTGGAAAGGGGAGATAAGAGAGGGATTCTTAAGGCAAATCGATAGGCTCCTGCCAATAAGAATCTCTATCATGTTCCACCCCCATGTTATCAAAGTCTCGCAACGACGAGAGGATTACCTCGACAGCCCCGGCGTATGCAGGCTGTAGCCGCGCTCGTTCTCCTCGAACAGCTCCCGCAGCTTCATGGTGCGCCCGGTCTGTATGGCCCCGAAGCCGTACTTTTCGCGTATGCGGTCCACCGCTTTATCCAGCTTGGCCATCCTCAGCGTCGAGTTATCCAGCAGGCTGAGCTGCTGCCCCGCCTCGGTAAACCCGGTCACGCCTATGCCGATGAGCCGCACCGCGCGTTTTTCTTTAATCAGCGCCGTATGCAGCAGTTTCAACCCAGCCTCGAAGATGACCCCGTCGGCATCCGTCGCCTGCGGCAGCGTGCGGTTCCGCGTAATAGTGGCAAAGTCGGCGTAACGCAGTTTCATGGTGACGCATTTAGCCAGCTTGCCGCTCTGGCGCAGCTTCCGCCCCACCCGCTCCGCCAGGTAGCGCAGCGTGGCCTCCAGCACGGCCCGGTCGCGCAAGTCTTCGGCAAAGGTGGTCTCGCGGCTCATGGACTTGGCCTCGCCGCGGCCGACCACCGGGCTGTCGTCCAGCCCCAGCGCCATATTATGCAGGTGCTCGCCGTGGCTCCCCAGCAGCTTTTTCAGGCCCTCGGCCGGCGCGTGCGCCAGCTTGCCGATGGTGTCTATTCCCAGCCGTTTCAACACGGGCTCGGTCTTCTCGCCGATGCCGGGCATCTGGCGGATAGGCAGGGGCGCCATGAAGGCAGCCTCACCGCCGGGAGGCACCTCTATCAATCCATCGGGCTTGGAGGCGTCGGAGGCGATTTTGGCCACCACCCTGGAGTTGGCGATGCCGACGGATACGTTGATGCCCAGCTCGTCCCTGACGCGCTTTTTAAGGGCGGTTGCCATATCGCGAATAGTGCCGTGGAGCGACTCGAAGCCGGTGACGTCCATGTAAGCCTCGTCCAGCCCCATCGGCTCCAGGAACGGCGTGAAATCGGCCAGTATGTCCATGAATTTGCGCGAGGTCTCGGCATATTTACTGAAATTGCCCTCGACGAAGATGCACTGCGGGCATAATCGGGCGGCCGTCCTCAGCGGCATGGCCGAATGCACACCGAAAGCGCGCGCTTCATAGGATGCGGCGGCCACTACCCCGCGTGTGTCGGGACGGCCACCCACCACGACCGGCTTGCCCCGCAGTTCCGGGTGGTCCACCTGCTCCACCGAAACGAAGAAGGCGTCCAGGTCCACGTGCATGATGCGACGTGTAGCCATGTTATGTCACCACTATTTTAATGGCCTTTTGCGGGCAGGCGCGCACGCAGTCGGAGCAGGAGGCGCAGACGGAGGGGCTGGGTACCGGCATCTCGTAGGGCTTTTCCTGCGTCAAAATCTTGCGCTTGCATACCAACGCCGCCTGGCATATGCCTTCGGGACACAGCTCAGGTCGGCATTTGTCGTAAATGACGAGGGCCACCTTGGAGGGCATGGGCTATTCCTCCCGGCGCGGGTGACCCTTCATGCGGCGTTCGAGTTCGGAACGGGGCATCAGCATGTAGCGTCCGCAGTCTTTGCACTTGAGGCCGATGTCGGCACCGAGCCGCGTCACCTGCCACTCGAAGCCCCCGCACGGGTGGACCTTCCTGAGGCGCACGATGTCGTTCATTTTGAAATCGACGACCATGGCGGACTCCCGTTATGAGGCGGAGCGGTAGAGGTTGATTTCGTCGCGCAGATTGAGGGCTGCCTTGCGGGCGGTTTCGGCGAAGTCTTTTCCTCGTGAGGCGTAGAGGATTTGCCTTGAGGAATTGATGATGATGCCCGCGCCGCGCTTGTCTATGCCGTACTGTACCGCGAGTTTCAAGTCGCCCCCCTGCGCCCCCACCCCGGGGATGAGGAAGGGCATTTCGGGATAGGCCTGCCTGAGCAGTTTGAGTTCGTCAGGAGACGTAGCGCCTACCACCAGCCCGATGTTGTTGGCCTTATTCCACTCGCTGGCTTTTTTAGCCACGGCCTGGTACAGGGGCATCGCTTTTCCTTCCGCTACGACCTTAAGGCTCTGGAAGTCGGCGGCGCCCGCGTTGGAGGTGCGGCACAGGATAAAAACGCCTTTATCTTTGTAATTCAAGAAAGGCTCGACAGAATCGAAGCCGAGGTAGGGATTGATAGTCACACCGCCCGCTCCAAGCTCCTCGAAGATGGCTTTAGCGTAGGCTTTAGCCGTGTTGCCGATGTCGCCGCGTTTGGCGTCGGCGATGACCAGGATGCCTTTGGGTATATAGTCCACCGTTTGCTTGAGGGTGTCCCAGCCTCTCGCTCCCTCCGCCTCGTAAAAGGCGAGGTTGGGCTTGTAGGCGCAAACGAGGTTCGATGTCGCGTCGATGATGGCTTTGTTAAAATCGAGGATGCTCACGCCGGGGGGCATGAGGGTGGGGTCGGGGTCCAGCCCCACGCACAGGAGGCTGTGATTCTTTTTGACGGCTTCATCGAGCTCTGAGAAAAATCCCATGCGCATCACCCTCCGTGTTTATAGAGTAACAGCCACAAGGGCAGGCGTCAAGACAGTCAATCGTCGTTGCGAGCCCCGATAACATCGGGGCGAAGCAATCTTTATCGAATAGTCTGACAACCTGCTTATCCCTCCCTTTGGAAAAGGGAGGCTAGGAGGGATTTTTCTCGATTCCCATCATCTCAAATCCCTCTCTTATCTCCCCTTGTTAAGGGGAGAAGATTCCTGAATTGTCGGGTCGAGCCCGACAATGACATCAACAATGAGCATTCTAAATTGCCCCTTATGATAACTTGAATGTATAATCGTGAATATATGAGGAGACGGCATGGAAATCCCCAAAGACCTTAAGCGTTTCGACAGTCTGGTCGAGATAATTGCCCACCTCAGAGGCCCGCAGGGCTGCCCCTGGGATAAAAAGCAGACCCATGCCTCGCTGCGCGAGCACCTGCTGGAGGAAAGCTACGAGGTGCTGGAGGCGCTGGACGAACCCAACGCTGAAAAGCTGTGCGCCGAGCTGGGCGACCTGCTGCTCCAGATAGTTTTGCACTCCCAGGTAGCCCGAGAGGCCGGCGAGTTCGACATGGGCAACGTGGTGGAGGGCATCAGCAAAAAACTGCTTTACCGCCACCCGCACGTTTTTGGCTCTACCAGTGCAAAAGATGCCGACGAGGTGCTGGTGCACTGGGAGGAGCTCAAGAAAAAAGAGCGCCAGGAGGACGCCGGAATGCTGGACGGCGTGCCGAAAGCCCTTCCCTCGCTGGCTTACAGCCAGTCGGTGCAGGACCGCGTGGCGCGCGTGGGCTTCGATTGGCCCAGCGACGAAGGCGTGCTGGATAAGCTCTCAGAGGAGATTGGCGAATTCAAACGCGAGGATACTCGAGAAGGCAAGTCCGACGAGTTCGGCGATATCCTCTTCACGCTGGCGAACTACGCGCGCAGGCAAGGCATCGACTTGGAATCTTCGCTGCGCCAGGCCAATCACAAGTTTTACCGCCGCTTCGCGCACATGGAAAGGCTCTGCCGCGAGCGCAAGCTGGACTTATCGAAAATGACGCTGGATCAACAGAACAAGCTGTGGGATGAGGCCAAGATGAAGGTTGCTAAAGAGGATTTCGAGGCGGAACTAGAGAAGCGCGAAGATGAAGAAGATATCCGCGAGGGGCTTAAGGCTCTGGCTGATACTGAGGGCTCAATGACAATCGAGGAGTTCCAGAAGCAGTTAAAGAAGGGGAAAAAAGGTTAGTTAACTGGTCGGGGCGAGTGGATTTGAACCACCGACCTCAGCGTCCCGAACGCTGCGCGCTAAACCAAACTGCGCTACGCCCCGCAAAGTGATATTATAGGTGCTTTCAGTTCACGGGGCAACTCGTGGCTGGATAATTATGGAAGGTCAGTGATATGAAATACTGCGTTTTGATAATCGACGGGGCCGCCGGCTGGCCCATCAAAGATAGGGGCAATAAAACCACACTCGAGTTAGCGCGCACCCCCAACCTGGACGCGCTGGCCCGCGAAGGCACCCTCGGCCTGACCAACAACGTGCCGCCTGGCATGGAGCCCTCCAGCGCGGTAGCCTGCATGTCGCTGCTGGGCTACGACCCCGCAGTTTACTACCGAGGCCGCGCCGCCATCGAGGCCATCAGCATGGGCGTTCCGGTGAGCCGCGGCGAAACGGTCTTCCGCTGCAACCTGGTGGCCACCAAGGGCGGGCGCATGTGGAGTTACTGCGCCGGCCATATCGAGAGCGAAGAGGCGCGCGAATTTATAGAAACATTAAACGAGAAGCTGGGCAGCGACGAGGTAGAGTTTTTCCCGGGCGTCGGCTATCGCCACCTCCTCAAACTCAAAGGACACACGGATACTATAAAAGCCGTCTGCACCCCGCCCCACGATATCCCCGACAAGCCAGTAGTGGAATACCTTCCCAAGGGGCGCGGCAGCCGTTTCCTCAACAAGCTCATGGCCGATTCGCAGGAGGTGCTCAAGCATCACCCGGTGAACTATCACCGCGCTTCGCGCGGGCAGATACCGTCCACCTCGATATGGCTCTTCTGGGGCAGCGGCCCCGTCCCCAAAACACCCTCCTTCAAGAAGGCTTACGGGCTCAAAGCCGCCATCACTTCAGGCGTCGACCTGCTGAAGGGCCTGGGCAAGATGACCGGCATGACTATCCTGAATATCAAAGGCGTTACCGACAACACGAAAAACAATTTCGCCGGACAGGCCGAAGGCGCGCTGAAGGCGCTTGCCAAGCACGACCTGGTGGTGGTTCACGTCGAAGCGCCGGACGAGGCCGGACACGCCGGCGATGCCGCAGAAAAAATCGAGGCTATCCAGAAAATCGATGCTGAGATCGTGAGCAGGCTACGCTCTTACAGACAGGACAGCCTGCGCATCCTCGTTTTGCCGGACCACCCCACTCCTGTGCCCGCGCGCACCCACGTGGCCGAGCCGGTGCCTTTCCTTATGTGGGGGCCCGGTTTCGAGGCGGATGATGCCGTTCGTTTCACTGAATCCGAGGCGCAAAAAACTGGCGTATTGGTTCCCCTCGGGCATAATGTCATGAGCCGCTTTACCGGGAGGCCGTAAAAATGCCCCGGCGTGAAGACGAGTACAGCCGCCAGCGCAAAGAGCCGCGCGGAACGGCCCTCTGCCCCAGATGCGGCAGCCCCAACCTTTCTTACAACAAGATGTATAAGACCTGGCGCTGCAACCGCTGCGAGCAGAGCTTCCCCACCCCCAGCTACGGCGCCCACGGCAAACCCTCCTGGTGGGACCGTTTGAGGGGGCGGGGCTAATTATCCTCTTTTAGTTGGAGCTAATCCGCCTCCCATAGGTAGGGGCACAGCATGCTGTGCCCCTACGATATGCCCAAAAAGAACAATCGAGAACATGCATTCAAATGATTGGCCGATTTTTGCTATAATAAACCATCTACAAATTTAAAATGGTTAGTGTGAACATCAAACGCCTGGTAGCCCGGGATAGGTTATGGCCATTTACCGGGGTAGAGAGTAACACTCTGGAACTGACTGAAACATGCCTCTTATAGTCCAGAAATACGGCGGCACCTCGGTAGGCGATGCGGAACGCATACGCAACGTGGCGCGGCGCATCATTGCCACCAAGCAGTCAGGCAACGATGTTGTCGTGGTGGTTTCCGCTATGGGCGACACGACGGATGACCTCATTAAGCTGGCCTATCAGGTAAGCGACAAGCCCAGCGCGCGCGAGCTGGACGTGCTGCTCTCCACCGGTGAGATAGTGGCCAGCACGCTCCTGGCGATGGCGCTGAAGAGCATGGGCTACGAAGCCATCAGCCTTTCCGGCGCGCAGGCCGGCATACAGACCGACGCCAACCACAGCCGGGCGCGCATCCTCAACATCGAACCCGGCCGCATCGTGCAGGAGGTCAAGAAAGGCTGCGTCGTCATCGTGGCAGGATTCCAGGGCATCACCAAGGACAGCGACGTCACCACGCTGGGACGCGGCGGCTCCGACACCACGGCGGTGGCGCTGGCGGCGAGCTTAGGAGCCATAGTCTGCGAGCGTTATACCGACGTCGAAGGCATCTACACCGCCGACCCCCGCGCCGTGCCCGAGGCCACCAAGCTCAAAGAGATAAGCTACGACGAGATGCTGGAGCTGGCCACCTACGGCAGCAAGGTAATGCACCCGCGCGCCGTGGAGCTGGGGCAGATTTACAACATCCCCATCCTGGTGGCTTCCAGCTTCAACGACCACGCGGGAACTCTCATTCATGGAGGGCATATGGAAATACGCAACAAGGTCACCGCCATCACTCATGATATGGATGTGGCCAAGATAACGGTTGTTGGGGTACCGGACAGGCCGGGCATCGCCGCCGCCATTTTCGGGCCGCTGTCCAAAGCCGGTGTCAGCGTGGACACCATCGTCCAGAACGCCAGCATCAAGCATATCACCGACCTCACCTTTACTGTGACTAAGGGCGATGCAGAGAAGGCGCTGGCGGTGGTCAAGCCTATTGCCGAGTCCATCGGCGCGCGCGAGTGTGTCGTTGATACCAAACTGGGCAAGGTGAGCATTATCGGCAGCGGCATGCAGAACACGCCGGGCTATGCCGCCACCATGTTCAGCACACTCTCCGCCGCGGGCATAAATATCCAGCTTATCACCACTTCAGAAATCAGAATCACAGTCATTATTGACGAAAACAAGGTGAAGGAAGCGGTAAAGGCCTTGCACAAGGCCTTCGAGCTGGAAAAAGAATAGCCTGTTCCCGGCCGCTCTCCCTTTGGAGAAAGGGAGACTGTCCCGATCTGTCGGGACTGAGAGGGTTTTCCCGCTCTGTTCCCCTGCACGCAGCCATGCGCGTCAATTATTCGGTAATTAATGCGCGTCGTGCGCGATGTCTTTTGTCCATTTGTCGTTTGTAGGAGCGGGTTTCAACCCCGTCCGCCCCGGTTGTCATTCCGGCGAAAGCCGGAATCCAGTCGCCTCATAATTGTCCTGTCATTGCGAATGTCCCCTCCCCCTTTGGCGAAAGAGGGATGAAAGGGGGATTTTCCTTCGTGTCATTGCGAGCGAGTAACGAGCGTGGCAATCCCGTTCCTGTCTTCTCGCCCCCTGGGTGAGAGATGAGAGTGAGGGGTAAAGTTTAGAACACTGGCCTCACCCTCACCTTAGTCCTCTCCCTCAAGGGGGCGAGGAGACCGGGTTACGGCGATTCGTATTCGTTTTTCGGAGGGTCGCACTTTCGGGAAACGAAGATTCAAAATTTAGCCATCAGTGACGCCTGGACTTCGAGCGCTGGAAACGACGATTCGTTTCTTTTTCAGCCTTGAATGGTTTTTTATTCGACAAGCGTGAAATCTTCGTCTTGCAGGTTTCGTTCCCTGGCCCAGGCATGGAACTGGCGGTTAAAATCGGCCTCAAGGGCATCCGTTTCCACTTTTTCAGGCACGGCGCGGAACGAATGGGATTCCAATCGGGACGCATACTTGATTCCGGCCAGATGCTTGAAAAGCTGCGCGAAAATAAGGCGCTGGCCGTCAAGGTCGAGCCCGCGCACAGCCTTCAGCACCTCAAGAGTGCGAGGGGGATTACGCGGGAATAGCGGCCGTGGGTGCGGGCATTCTGGTTGCCCGGCTGCCCACCGCGCTTCCTTCGGCTATGCTCAGGACAAGTGCGTTTAGGTCGCGATTTTTCTCTCATGGGTGATATAGTAGCACATGTGTTCTAGCGGGTGGCAAGGGGTGATTGTCATTAGGCGGGAAAAAATCCCTATTTAGCAAAGGGAGTTTTGTGTTATAAACATCTTCGGGAAAATCCCTCTCAGTCCCGCCATAGCGGGACGCCGGAATGACGCGAGGCTAAATCCCTCCTAACCTCCCTTTACAAAAGGGAGGGAAATGGGACTCCCCACCAGATGCTTTCTGCCATAGGCGGACCTGCGGCGGGCCTTTGGCATGACAACGAGGGAACTACCCCCTCTCTCAATCTCTCCCACGACGGGGCGAGAAGATTTTAATGAGCTCCCAATAACAAAAAAGGACGGGAGCTTTAAGCTCCCGTCAGGCTATTCGGTAAAGATTGCTTCGGTCCGCCTCAGGCGGACGCTCGCAATGACGACTTAAACTAAGCGGCGATGACCTGCTTGACCTCGGGTATCTCCTGCTTGAGCGTGCGCTCGATGCCGTTTCTGAGGGTCATCTGCGACATGGGGCAGCCGGCGCAGTGCCCGACCAGCCTGACCTTGACCACGCCGTCCTTGACGTCGACCAGTTCCACATTGCCGCCGTCGGCCACAAGCGCCGGGCGGATTTTGTTGAGGGTGGCTTCTACTTTATCCTTCAGATTATCCATGTTCTCTCCTATTGAGTTTATTTCGCTTACTTTTGGGTGACATATTTTGCGCTGCCCGGGGCTACAGTCCTGCGGATTTCTATCCCCGAGGTTTTCGGGATGTGTGCACCTTTGGCTATCTTCTGTCGTATTTATAAACCAAACCCTGTTTAGAGAGATTATCACAGACCCCTTTTGCTGTCAATTTGCATCACGCTTGGGTGTGATATAATTATCACCTAAACATGCGGGGGTGGTAAGTGTAATATGGAAAAGATAAAATACGTATATTACCAGGAAGGCGATGCATGGGTCGGCTGGCTGGAGGCATATCCGGATTACAAGAGTCAGGGTATGTCCCTCGAAGAATTGGAAGAAAATCTCAGAGACATCTACGCAGAAATTAATACCGGAAAGATTCCCCACATTCGGAAAATCGGGGAATTAGCCCTCAAGTGAAGCGGGCAACGCTTATCAAGCAAATCCTGAGTATGGGATGCATACTGCTTCGTCATGGTGGTAAGCACGACTGGTATCAGAACACGACAACCAAAGTATCTCAGCCGATTCCACGCCATACTGAGATCGCTGAAAGCCTGGCCAAACATATCATAAAAATGCTCAGCGATTGATTGCGCCTCTCACCAAGCGGTAGTTCTCATGACGGATTTTCTACTTTCTTTGCCGCTGCCGCAACCGGTTCGGATAGTTACTGGTTTTCTGCTTGTATCCGCTGATATGACTCAAGGCATTACCGACTTCTTAGTCCCTCAGTCCGCTCGGCGGACACTTGTGATGACGATGGAGGACGACCGGCAGTACTTCTTCGGCTTGTTTTATGTCCTGTTTCTAAGGTAAAATATTGGATTAGCACGGAAATTCTGGTTTGGTGCGAGAGAATGGTACGCGATAAAGAAGAACAGGCCCGCCTTATCCGCCAATCTTCCAAGCAGGCGATAGCGCTGGCGCTGGAAGGCCGCTGGCGCGAGGCCGTGGAAGCCAACAAGGGCATCCTGGGGAACTTCCCAAACGATGTCGATACGCTCAACAGGCTGGGCCGCGCCCATATCGAGCTTGGCGAGTATGACGAAGCCCGCACGGCCTATACCCGCGCCAAGGAACTCGACCCCTATAACTCCATTGCCGACAAGAATCTGCGCCGCCTGGCGCACCTCGACGGCGATGAGGAGAACGCCAAGGGGGACGGCGCCACCAAACTGGAACCCAATTATTTTATCGAGGAAACGGGCAAGGCCGGCGTGGTGCGGTTGCAGCAGCTCGGTCCTAAGGAAGTGCTGGCCAGGATGGTGGCCGGCGATAAAGTGGAGTTGGAAGCCGCCGCCGCCACTCTGAGCGTCAAAAACGAGGCGGGCGAACTTCTGGGAGTGGTGGAACCCCGCCACGGCCAGCGCCTGGTACGCCTGATGGCCGGTGGAAACAAATATGCTGCCAGCGTCACCAGTTCGTCGGAAGAATCCCTGGCCGTCATCATCCGCGAGATATACCAGCACCCCAGCCAGGCAGGGCAGCTTTCCTTCCCCTCCAGGGGCGTGGAGAGCATGCGCGCGCTCGGCGGGGATAAACTGGCCCACCGCCACGCCGAGAATGATGAAGGCGTCTCCGAAGAACCCGGTTTCGGCCTGCTCGCCGAAGAGGACGAGGCCGAGCCTGAGGGAATAGACGAGGGCGAGGCGGAAGGCGATGACCAGCAGTAAGAGGGGATGGATTTAGCTTATGGTTCTGGGTAATGTAAAACCGATTAAAATCGAAGAGGAAATGCGTAGCTCCTACCTGGACTACGCTATGAGCGTTATCGTTTCGCGCGCCCTGCCGGACGTGCGGGACGGACTCAAGCCGGTGCACCGCCGCATCCTGTTCGGCATGCGCGAGCTGGGCCTGACGCACAATAGCGCCTACAAGAAGAGCGCCCGCGTGGTGGGCGACGTGCTGGGCAAATATCACCCGCACGGCGACTCCTCCGTTTACGACGCCATGGTGCGCATGGCGCAGGACTTTTCCATGCGCCACACGCTCATCGATGGGCAGGGCAATTTCGGCTCGGTGGACAACGACCCCCCCGCCGCCATGCGTTATACCGAGTGCCGTCTGGCCGAAATAGCCGAGCAGATGCTGCTCGACATCGATAAAGAGACCGTCGATTTCGTGTCTAACTTCGACGACAGCCTCAAGGAGCCTTCCGTTCTGCCGACGCGCTTTCCCAACCTGCTGGTCAACGGCTCCGCCGGCATCGCCGTAGGCATGGCCACCAACATCCCGCCGCACAACCTGGGCGAGGTTTGCAATGCCATGGGCTACCTTATCGACCATCCCGACGCCACCGTGGACGACCTGTTGCGTTTCGTCAAGGGCCCCGACTTCCCCACCGGCGGCACCATTCTGGGGACGGAGGGCATCCGCTCGGCCTACGCCACCGGCCACGGGCGCGTGCTGGTGCAGGCCAAGGCCTTCGTGGAGGACACCCCCGGCACGCAGCACCAGCAGATAGTGGTGACGGAACTGCCCTACCAGGTCAACAAGGCGGCTCTGGTCGAACGCATTGCCGAGCTGGTCAAGGATAAAAAGGTCACCGGCATCAGCGAGCTGCGCGATGAGTCCGACCGCCAGGGCATGCGCGTGGTCATGGAGCTCAAGCGCGAAACGCAGCCGCGCCAGGTGCTCAACAACCTCTACAAGCACACGCAGATGCAGTCGTCCTTCTTCGTCAATATGCTGGCGCTGGTCGGCGGGCAGCCGCGCGTCATCTCGCTCAAAGAGGCGCTGCAGTTCTTCATCGATTTCAGACATGAGGTCATCACGCGCCGCAGCAAATACGAGCTGCGCATCGCCAAAGACCGCGCCCACATCCTCGAAGGCCTCAAAATAGCGCTCGACTTTCTGGACGAGGTCATCAAGACCATCCGGCAATCGGCCAACGCCGAGGCCGCCCGCACCGCCCTCATGGAGCGCTTCAAGCTTTCCAAGATACAGGCGCAGGCCATCCTCGACATGCAACTAAGGCGCCTGGCCAACCTGGAGCGCAAACAGATTTTAGACGAACTTGAGCAGGTGAAAAAGACTATCGCCGACCTGGAAGACCTGCTGGCCAATCCGGGCCGTATCTACGGCCTGGTTAAAGAAGAGACCAAGGGCATCGGCGCCAAGTTCGGCAACGCCCGCGCCACCGATATCACGCAGCAGGAGTCGCTGGGCTTCTCCGAAGAAGACCTCATCGCCCACCAGGACATGGTGGTCACCCTCTCCGAGCGCGGCTTCGTCAAGCGCGTGCCGGCCCAGTCTTACGCTTTACAACATCGCGGCGGGCGCGGCATCATCGGCATGTCCACCCGCGAGGAAGACGCCGTGCGCTTCCTGCTCTCCGCCGACACGCACGACGCCATGCTCTTCTTCACCAACAAGGGGCGCGTCTTCAGCATCAAGTGCCACGAGATTCCGCTCGATATTTCGCGCATCTCAAAGGGCACGTCCGTGGTCAACCTCTTCCCCATAAACCCGGCGGAAAAGGTGACCGCCGTCGTCCCCGTGCGCAGCTTCAAGCCCGGCACCTTCCTCATCATGGCGACCACCATGGGCGAGGCCAAGAAGGTGGCTGTGGAGGCCTTCAACTCGGTGCGCTCCAGCGGCCTGCTGGCGATGGACCTCTCCAAGAACGACAGCCTGGTGGGGGCGGCCATGGGCACGGACGAGAACGATGTCATCATGGTCTCCAGGAACGGCCAGTCCATCCGCTTCCCGGTGAACGAGCTGCGCGACAGTTTGCGCGCCTCGGGCGGCGTGGACGGCTTCAAGCTCATCGACAACGACCAGGTGGTTAGCCTGGATATCGTCAATCCCCAGGGCTACCTGCTGGTGGTAACCGCCGGCGGCTTTGGCAAGATTACCGCTCTCGAAGAGTACCCGGTGCAGCACCGCGCCGGTTCGGGCGTCATCACCTTCAACATCACCGACAAGAGCGGCCCTGTTGTTGCCGCCACCTCGGTGGATGAGTACAGCGAGGTCATGCTGGTCTCTGCCAACGGCATCATGACGCGCACGCCGGTGAAGGAAGAAGACCCGCGCAAGGGTATCACCACCCAGGGCCGCGCCACGCAGGGTGTCAAGCTGATGAAGCTGGACGAGGGCGACAGCCTGGTGGGCCTCACCTGCATCGAGGAAAAGGACGAGGAAGATACCGCCTCAAGCGAGACGATAGACGCGGGGTAAAAGACAGAAACGTTATGGAATTAGAGTCTGGCGTGATTCAGAGATAACTTGAATGTTCAATATTTCTGAACACGCTAGTCTTCGCATGAAGCAGCGAGGTATCACCGAGGAAGACGTTCAGTATTGTTTCGACCATCATAATATCGCTTTTACGCCTAAAGAAGGGTATACTCTTTATATAGCAAACCACCCGAATGGCAGGCGATTACAGATAGTGGTTAATCCTGAGAATAATGATCTGGTTACTGCTCTCTGGCTGGATTAGGAAAGGGGGTAAAGATGCCAATGCAATTAAAGTACGATAAAAAGGTTGACGCCATCTATATCACCCTGAGCACCAAAAAATGCGCTGAAACCAAAAAATTAGATGACATGAGGTACGTTGACTACGCTTCTGATGGCACGCCGGTGGGAGTAGAGTTATTGGGCGTGAGCGGGGGCGTGGCCGTTGAAGACCTGCCAAAGGCGGCTGAATTAACTCGGCTGCTTGAGGGGCGAGACATTAAAGTCTTTGCTTAGTCATTGTTAGAAAGCTATTTAAGAGGGGGGAGCGCAAGCTCCCCCTATTTATTTTGTCATTTAGGCAGGGGCGGGACTTAGACCTGCCTCAACGGTTTTGCGCGCGAAGGATTTTCCTCATCCTCATCCCATCGGGCAGGATTGTTTTCGATGTACTCGCGGATGCGGTTCAGATCGTCATCATCCCGGATAACGTGTTCGTAATAATTCCGTTGCCAGACAGGTGAACTCGGAGCGTGCCGCAATTCGTTGATCTGACGCGTAATAGTCGATTTGAAACCCTGGACAAAAGCGCCTATGGAATATGGCGATGTTCCGTGCAATGTAGGGGCGTATGGCCATACGCCTCTACCAAGGTTATTGTCCCGGTTGATAAACACAATCCCGTGGAAATGGTTCGGCATTACGACGTATTCATCCATGATTAACTCTTTCCGCATTTTTGACGATTTCAGCCACTCACCTGCAATGACCTTTCCGAATTCATTCAACCGTATTTCCCTGTTTACAATATCGCCAAACAAACATTGCCGGTTATAGGTGCAGACGGTTATAAAATACGCTCCGCTTTGCGAATAATCGTATCCCTGCAAACGAAGAGAATGGCGGTGGTGAATATCTGGATTAAACATCGTCAAATTCTATTTTGGGACGGACTCAGACCAGCCCCACAATTTACCCACCCCTCAGCACCCCACCCCCAGCCCCTCCAGCCCGCAGAGGTTGCAGCCTTCGGTACGGCAGTCTGGGGTAAGCTCGCCGGCCACGGCAGCCTTGTACTCCCTTTTCAAAAACTCGTCTGACACGCCCGTGTCTATGTGCGCCCAGGGCAGCGGCTCGTCTAGCGGCCTTTCGCGGCGGGCGTAGAAATCCGGGTCTATGCCTTCCTCCTGCATGGCCTTCTGCCATATCTCGAAGTTGAAGCACTCGCTCCAGCCGTCGAATACTGCCCCCATCTGCCAGGCACGGTGGATTACCCGCCCGATTTTTCTGTCCCCGCGCGAGATGACCGCTTCCAGCAGGCTCACCCGCGTATCCTGCCAGGAGAGCTTGACGCCGCGCTTGCCCAGCGTGCGCTTCAGAATCTCATGACGGCGTAAAAGGTTTTCCTCGCTCTCCTGCGCCGCCCACTGGAAGGGAGTGTGCGGCTTGGGCACGAAGGTGGACAGCGTCAGCCGTATTTGAGGGGTTCTTCCCGGCGCTTTGCTCCCCTGCGCCTTGACCTTGATAACGAGGTCGATGATACCCTCGATGTCGGCGTCGGTCTCGGTGGGCAGCCCCAGCATGAAGTACAGCTTGAGCGTGGTCCAGCCGCGCTCGAAGGCCATGGCGGCGGTGGCCAGCACTTCCTCTTCCGGGATGTGCTTGTTGATGACGCGCTGAAGTCTGGCAGAACCCGCCTCAGGGGCGAAGGTGAGGCCGCTCTTGCGCCGGCCGGGCAGCGAGTCCACCAGCTTCACCGAGTGGGCGTCTAGGTGCAGACTGGGCAGCGACAGGGCTATCTGGCTGCTGTAAGCCCGCGTTATGTCAGATACCAGGTCGTCTATCTGAGAATAGTCTCCGGTGGAAAGCGATACCAGCGACATTTCATCGTAGCCGCAGTTCTCGATAATCTCGCCGATGGCCTTCACAATCTCATCTTTAGGCCTCTCGCGCACCGGGCGGTAGATGACGCCGGCCTGGCAGAAGCGGCAGCCGTGCGAACAGCCCCGCGCTATCTCCACCGCGCCGCGGTCGTGCACCACCTCGATGTAGGGCACGACGGGCTTGACGGGAGGGGGCGGGAGCTTCGAGACTATTTGACGCCTGATTCTCGCCGGAGCCTCGGGGACAAGCGGAGTCAGGGTCTGGTACTTGCCGTCGACATAGCCGACCTCGTACAGACTGGGAACATAGACGCCGGGCAGTTTGGCCGCCGCCTTGAGGAGTTTCTGCTTGTCCAGTTTGCCGTCTTTTCTCTTATGTTGCATGAGAAGGTCGACAAGCGCGGGCAACAGTTCCTCCGCTTCGCCGATGACGAACAGGTCTATGAAGTCGGCCATGGGCTCCGGGTTGAGTGCGGCGCTGCCTCCGGCGATGACCAGCGGGTGCGAGTCGTTTCGTTCATGCGACCAGACCGGAATCGATGCCAGGTCGAGCATGGCGAGGATGTTGGTGAAGGTGAACTCATATCCCAGCGAAAAGCCCACCACGTCGAACTCCGCCAGCGAATGCCCGCTCTCCAGGCTGACCAGCGGCATTTGATTCTCTTTCAGCACCCGCATCATGTCCGTCCATGGGGCGAAAACGCGCTCGGCCAGGGAGTCGCTGCGGGCGTTTATCTGCTCGTAGAGTATGCCGACGGCCATGTTGGACATGCCTATCTCGTAAGTGTCGGGGTAGCTCAGCGCAAATTTAAGGGGCGTTTTGCCCCAGTCCTTGCGGATAATGTTCAACTCGCCGCCGGTGTAGCGGGCGGGCCTGGTGACCTGGTAGAGCAGGCGGTCGGGATAGTTCAAAGCGGTTCTCCTCGCGTCAATTATAGTCGGAGAACGATGCCTTTGTCATGGTATGCGGCTGTCGTTGTGAGAGTCCGCCTCGACAGATCGAAGATCTGGTGGGCAGGTAATTTCCCTCTTTGGAAAAGAGGGATTAAGGGAGATTCTTATCGGCTGGAGCCTATCAAATTGCCTTTTGAATCCCTCTCTTATCTCCCCTTTCCAAGGGGAGAAGGTTTCTGATTCCCTCGCGACGCGGCAATCGCAGCGGCTTGTCAGCTTATACTTTTGAAGCTCCTTTGACATATCCTTGCTCTCATCCTAAAATGGCTCGGAGTTGAGGAGGGCAGTATGGAGTACATGTGGGCTCCCTGGCGCATGGAATATATCAAGCAGGCCGCCGGGCACAAGGAAGAAGGCTGCATCCTGTGCGACCACCCGGCGCGCAAGGACGACGAAAAGAACCTCATCCTGTACCACGGTAAATATAACTACGTCATGATGAACCGCTATCCCTATAACGCCGGGCACCTTATGGTAGCGCCCGAGAGACACTGTAATGCCCTCGACGGCCTGACCGACGTGGAGCGCGACGAGCATTTCCTGATAGTTTCTCGCTGTGTCTCCATCCTGCGCGAGACCTTCCACTGCGACGGCTTCAATGTCGGCCTCAACCTGGGACGGGTGGCCGGGGCGGGCGTGGACCAGCATATCCACACCCATATCGTGCCGCGCTGGAACGGCGATACCAACTTCATGCCCCTTCTGGCCGACACCAAGGTCATCAACGAGGCTATCGAAGAAACGTATAAAATGCTCAAACCCAACTTTGCCAAGCTGTAAGGAGGCTGCCACAGTAAAAAACGGACCTTTTTGACTAATCTTGCGGGATGGATATCCCCCTAAGAGCCTATTGACAAGAATGATAAAATATAAGTATATGAAGATTATGTGAAGGTAGTTATTCGTAATTGAATCCCTTAAATGTAATAGATTTGTAACTATTTTGGGCTTATTTTTGTGGATTCTTAATATATTTAATTGTAGAATGAAGTAACTTGGAGGATGAATTCATAAGTTTGGGTGCAATGAGCAGTATAAAGCTGCCGCTATTTTCGAACATGGATAGGTGGGTGCTCGTTTGCAAGAGAAGGCGAGGACATCTAACCTTTTCTGTTTTGGCATATGGTTGTAACGGTAAGTAGTAATAGGGAGGTCACAGATGAAAAGCATACTAATCTCGGCCCGGAAAAATGCCCGGGGGAAACTAGCGAAAAGCAGGAAGTTCCTGGGAGCGTTTTTGGCAATTGTATTGGCGTTGGTAACGCTCTTTGCCAACACCTCGCCAGCCCTGGCGGCTCCTATTTCGACGGCGGCAACAAACGCCGGAACAGGCACTGATGATGCCACTGTTGGCACAGTGGGATGGACCGCCACTGAGGGTAATATTACTACCCCCGGCCCCCCTTATGCAGTATCCGCGTCTATCGGAATAGGTGCAGTTACTCATTATCTTAAGGGGACAAATTACGGCTTCGCCATTCCGGCGGGGGCGGCTATTAACGGAATAACGGTTGCTATTAACCGTCTTTCTAGTGGGGCCACCATAAGTGATGATACAGTACAATTGCTTAAAGCTGGTGTGATTGTAGGCACTGACCTCTCAGCAGGTGCGGCTTGGCCGACCTCTCTTGGCGTAGCCACCTTTGGTGGTTCAGGCAACACGTGGGGAACCACATGGACGTATGATGATATCAATAATGCCGGTTTCGGTGTAGTTCTATCCGCCATCGGTAGCGTTGCCGCCCAGACAGCGACCGTTGACTACATGCAGATTACGATAACATATACACCGGTAGTAAGCACTGCTCCTGCGTCCCCGGTCAGCCTGGGGTTGGCCGGCAATTTCGCGGTTCTGGCACAAACAGCCATCACCAACGCTAATCACACTGTGGTTTCCGGGAATGTGGGAATTTATCCAAACGGCCTGTCTTCCATTACTGGTTTTACCGGCCCTACGTTGGATGCCTCGGGTGTATTCGCGACATCACCCGATGTAGTGGGCGGTGGGAAAATTTATGCGGCCGCCATGACGGAGCCTACCCCAACCAACATGAACACGGCTACCAACGACAAACTGACCGCCTACACCACCCTTAACGGACTGGCGGCCGATGCCACCGAACTGGGCGCCGGAAATATCGGCGGGCTGACATTCACTCCGGGTGTCTATCGCTGGAGCACCGCGGTTAATATCACCACTGATATATATCTCACCGGCACCGCCTCCGATGTCTTTATCTTCCAGGTACAGGGAGCGGGAGGTCTGGTCGTAAGCAGCGGCCGCACTGTTCATCTGAGCGGCGGCGCGCTGGCATCGAACGTCTTCTGGGTGGTCGCCGGCAGCCCCGGCGCGACCCTCGGGACGACTTCTGTTTTCGAGGGGACCATACTGAGCGCCTATGCCATTGTAATGGATGGCGGGGGGACGCTGAACGGCAGAGCGCTGGCAGCCTCCGCGGTTAATCTGAACGGCGCCATCGGTAGCGTTAATGGTGCTGCGCCGGCCCCCGCTGCTGCATCCGTCGTAGTAACGTTAACTTCAGGGACTAACCCTTCCATCTACGGTAATTCAGTGACATTCACCGCCACTGTTACCGGTACCACGCCCACCGGCCCGGTGCAATTTATGGATGGGGCTACACCTCTGGGCTTGCCGGTTCTCCTCAATGGTTCCTTCCAGGCGGCCTACACTACCAGCGCGCTGTGGGTAGTCGGAGGCGGTCATTCCATCACCGCAGTCTATGCCGGAGACCTCAATAATGGCGCCGGCACTTCTGCCCCATACACCCACAACGTGAACCCCAGACCTATCACGGTAACCGCAGGGGCCTCGAGCAAGGTCTATAACGGGACAAACGTAACCTCGCCGGGAATCCCCACGATCACAGCCGGGACACTGGTACCGGGTGATACGGCGCCGAGCTGGGTAGAGACATACGACAACGGGAACGTGGGCACGACTCACGTGATGACGGTGACGCCGGCCGCAGTGAACGATGGCAACGGCGGAGCCAACTACGCCGTGACCTACAATACCATTGCCACCGGTGTCATCACGAAAAGACCTATCACGGTAACGGCTAATCCCCAAGTTAAAGTGGTTGGCGCTGCCGATCCGGCGCTGACCTATGTCATCTCCGGGTCCTATGGCACCGGCGACACTTCAGCAATTTTTAGTGGAAGCTTGACCCGCGTGGCCGGTGAAGCGGTGGGTTATTACCCGATTTTGCTGGACACCGTGAGCGCAGGCGGCAACTATAACATAACCTACGTCGGCTCCAATCTGATTATTTATCAGCCTGTGATCACTGCGCCGCCGACAACGACGACTACGCCGCCGACAACGACGACTACGCCGCCGACAACGACGACTACGCCGCCGACAACGACGACTACGCCGCCGACAACGACGACTACGCCGCCGGCAACGACGACTACACCGCCGACAACGACGACTACACTCCCTACCAACAAGATTGTCTTCACCACCGGTGCCCAGGGAGGAATGGCTGGCAATGTTTCTGCCATGATGAGCATTCAGGTACAGAATGCCTCTGGCACTCCGT